>JALREL010000158.1 GCA_023262005.1 Sphingorhabdus sp.
AGTTCCCATAGCAATGTCGGCTTTCGCGAGATCTGCGCCGAACACCAGCCTAGATTGGTCGCGATGGTCGATTTGCCGACGCCGCCTTTGGGGCTGAAAATGGCGATTACTGCCATTTCGGATCACCGCTTCTGGCTACCTGTTGCATGTCATCAAAGCGCCACAAAATCGCAATCTTTCTGCAATCGCTGAGTCCTCAACCCTTCACGCACCTACTCTAACGGCTCCTAGGATTTTCAATCTTCTAGGGGCAAAAACATGAACACCAAAGCGGTTTCCTTTTCGTTACGATGCGCACTTTTCTGCAGCACCGCGTTGATCGCAAACTCCGCGTTTGCTCAGGTCGAAACAGCCCCCGGCACAGAAGATGCTGGCGACACAATCGTGGTCACAGCCAGTCGTCCCATCGCCGAGTCCGAAGCTGCGGCGTTAGCGGTTCAGAAAAATTCCGACTCGCTGGTAACAGTGGCTGCATCCGATGCGGTCGGACGTCTTCCTGACCAGAATATTGCGCAAGCTGCTGGGCGACTCCCCGGCCTTGCCGTCGAACGCGATCAGGGGCAGGCGCGCTATTTGTCGCTTCGCGGTGCGCCCAACTATTGGACGACGCTTTCATTCGACGGCATCAATGTCGTCAGCCCGGAAGGCCGCGATGCCCGTTTTGATAGCATCCCTTCTGCCTTGGCTTCGCAAATTGTGGTGTCCAAGGCAGTGACGCCCGACATGCCCGGCGAAACCATCTCGGGCAATGTAAACATCATCACCCGCTCGCCGCTCGACTATGATGGCTTCCGCATCTCCGGCAAGTTGGGTGGCGGCAAGGTCGAACTGGGCAGCCGCGAAGAATATGAAGGTTCATTGACGCTATCCAACGTATTCGACACTAATATTGGTGAGATCGGCGTACTGCTCTCGGGCAGCTATTATGAGCGCAACATGATCACCGACAATTTCGAGATCGATTGGGAACAGGTCTCGCAGGATCGCCGCCCTGGCTATGAAAGCCGTTTCTGGGCGCGCGAGACGGAAAACAAGCTCTATCGTCTTACGCGCAAGAACTGGTCGGTTTCGGGCCGCTTCGATTTCCGCCCCGATGCCGACAACACCATTTCGCTGCGCTCGCTCTACACCATCTTCACCGACGATGAAGCGCGCGACAATTACATCTTTGACATGGACGATCGCCAGAGCGACCTTGTCGCGAACACGGCGGCTTGCTCGTCACCCGTCACGACAACCCCGACCAACACAGCCTATGCAGATGCGTGCAACAACAATCCGTTCCTAGGAACAGTCTATGGCGTAGACATCAACCAGCGTTCGACGCTGCGCGCATTCCGCCAGTCGGTGTTCACCAACACCATCGAAGGCAAGCATCGTTTCGGTGACGATTGGAGCTTCAAATGGCTCGCCAACTATACGCTATCGAAGGATGACCGTTCGGTCGTCGGCGAAGCCCGTTGGGATAGCCCGTCGACACGTACGCTTCGCCCGACTGTGGCTTATGATTTCACCAATGCGAATCTGGCCCGTGTGCAACTGTTCACCACCACCCAGCTTTCCAGCCCGACGCGTTACACCGCCGGAACCCCGGTGACGGCAATCGACAGCTTCACCAAGCCGCTGTCATCGCTGCGCCGGTTGATCGCGGTCGATCCGACCAAAGCTTATACTTACAAGGGTGAACTTTCGCGCGACCTGAATCTGTTTGGCGGCGAAGGCAAGGTTCGCATCGGTCTGCAATATGACCAGCGCACCAAGATCAACAATGAGAGCGAAATCCTGCTGAACACCGCAGCACAATTTGCGGCAGTTGGTATCAGCACGACCTATCCCGCCTTCTCGCTTGATCGTCCTTTCCGTGGGGAAATCCCGATGGGTTATACCTTCCGTTATTTCAGCCAGGATGCGATGCGCACCGCGACTGACAAGGCGACGGAGCTTTTTGCCGCAACCCCGGTCAGCGGCAACCACTATAATGTGCGTGAGGAAATCCTTGCTGGCTATCTGATGGCGAATAGCAAGTTCGACTGGGGCAGCTTTGTCGGTGGTGTCCGTGTTGAGAAAGTTACCAACAAAGGCCGCTCGCTTGCCACCATTCCGGGCGTGACGGGCCAGGTGGAGACTGAAAGCAGCAGCACTTTGGCCTTCCCCAGCCTGCATGTGAATTTCGACGTGACCGACGAACAGAAACTGCGCGTCGGTTTCACGAGCGGGGCAGCACGGGCCGATTATGACCAGATGCGCCCCAATGTCGTCGTCGATGATGCGAACCAGCGTATTTCGGGCGGCAACCCTGCCGTAAAGCCCGAGCGCGCTTATGGCATCGACGCCTATTATGAATATTACGCGCAGCCGCAGGGCTATTTCATGCTGGGCGCATTCTATAAGCGGGTCGAAGATGTGCTTTACACCTCGCGTCGCACCTTCGGCTCGGACGCACTGAATTTCGGCGGCGTTGATCGCTCTGGCTATGCGTTCAGCGGCATCACCAATGGCGGTAAAGGCCGCATCTTTGGTGTCGAGGCAGCCGTACAGGCACAACTCGAACCTTATACGCAACAACTCGGCCTACCTGATTGGATGGGCGGTTTTGGTATCACTGCCAATGCCACCTGGAACGACAGCAAAGTCACCAAGCCGGCGATACTCGACAATGCTGGTCTGACTTTGGTTCCGTCACGCCGTGTGCCGCTTCCGGGCACTTCAGAGGTCGTCTTCAATGTCGGCGGCTATTATGAAAAGTATGGCTTATCGTTGCGCCTGCAATATCAGAAGCGCACAACTTGGGCCGATGGCTTTGCTGATAATCTTGCCGATGCGGGCGATACCTATTGGGCGGGCGATGACGAGCTCGATTTTTCGGCGCGTTACGAATTGTTCAAGGGCTTCGAAGTCTATTTCGATGCATCGAACCTGCTCGACAATCCGGGCCGTCGCTACTCTGATCCGTCCAACCTGTTGAATGCGCTGGGCGTCCCAGCCGATCGCAATGGCAACTATACGATCGAGTGGGAGCGTTTTGGCCGCCGCTTCACCGGCGGTATCCGTTTCAATTTCTGAACATGTGTAAGTTGCCCATCCTGATCGTCCTAGTCGCGTCCGCCATGGCAGCGGCGCAGGACGGTCCGGAAATCCCCGTCGAGCAATTGATGGCCAAAGCTTTGCCCGCCAAATCGGTGCAGGCAAATGCTGAAACAACGCCAGTTGGAACCGTGGATGACGCCGCAGATGATCCGGCGATCTGGCGGCATCCCACCGATCCGTCGAAGAGCCTCGTGGTCGGCACCGATAAGCGGGCGGGCATCCATGTGTATAACATGCGCGGCAAGGCAATAAGCTTCACACCCTCACCTCGCCTCAATAATGTCGATCTGCGCAGCAATGTGACGGTGGGCGGCAAGCCGTCGGTGCTTGTAGTGGCGAGCGACCGGCAGGATGAGGCCAATGCCGCAGCTGCGCTTTTCGTGCTCGATACCGATGCAGGCAAGCTGTTGCCGCTGGCGACCGTTCCCGTCGGTCAAGGCGAAGCCTATGGCATGTGCCTGTGGCAGCGCAAAAGTGACGGACAGATCTACGCTTTTTTGGTGCTCAAGGATGGCCGCATCGATCAGGTCGAGATCAACCTTACCGGTGAAATTCCCAGCGGCAAGGTGGTGCGTCGCATGAAATTGGGTACTCAGTCGGAAGGCTGTGTGGTCGATGACCGAACCGGCCTGCTCTATGTCGCCGAAGAAGATGTTGGGCTTTGGCGCTTCGACGCTCGGCCAGACGCATCCACCAAGCCAAAGGCTTTGGGGAAGGCAGACGGAAGGCGCCTCGTGGCTGATGCCGAGGGTTTGGCTATTGCTCCCTCCGGCAGGAACGGTGGATACCTGATCGCCTCAAGCCAAGGCGACTATGCCTATACGCTATACCGATTAAGGGACGGGCGTTATCTCGGTCGTTTCCGCATCACTGATGGTGTCGTCGATGGCGTGCAGGAAACGGATGGGCTTGAGCTCGCTTTGGGTAATTTCGGCCCTGATTTTCCGGGCGGGCTGCTTGTCGTGCAGGATGGCGACAACAATCCCGAAACCCAGAATTTCAAATATGTTGCCTGGGCCGATGTGCTGAAGGCTTTATTCTGATCTGGATGTCGCTGCCGAAAAAGCCTCGTTGAGATGCTTTAGGCGCCTTCGCACGGTCGTTGAATCAAGGTGCCGCAGCTCTGGCGTGTACTCCAACGAGATACCATTTGCCGATTTATGAAGGGTGACGCCTTCAAGCCCGATACCTGTGCCCCCATCAAGGCGTTGCGCCAAGCGGACAGCGAGGCCCCATAGCGTCGCTCTATCCAGTTGTTCGTTAGGCGCGAGCAGCGACAAGAGCGGCGGTCTTGCCTTCTTGCCACCATATGCGGCGTACAAAGCTGAGGCCATGATCGCGCGATCTGCTGCCGTCACGCCTGGCCAATTTCCCTCCAGCGCCAATTCGGCCGCATGTTCGGCACGATATTCGGGATGGCTATTCCAGACGCTGTCGGCGAGCAGGCATACAGTATCGCGCAGCCGTTGTAGGGGAGCCGGATCATCTTCAAAAATCGGTGCAATCCAGTTTGCAATACCATCACCATGATAGGCAAAACGTGACAGGCGGGCACCTTCGTGCCGGGCAGCAGCAAGCAATGGATCCTCCAAACGCGCGTCACCGGATAGCCGGTCGAACAGCAACCCTTCGCGAAGCCCGTAAACGCTGACAATCACTTCCGACGGACGGAAAAGACGGATCAGCGCTTCCATAGTCGCAAATGCTGCAGGCATGAACGGCAATCTTGCTCCGGAAACCACACCTGATTGCTCCATGGCAGACCGGTCGCTCACAATCGCAGACAATCCCGCGGCCGCATCGGGCGGCATCGTGTAGTTGGACAGTATAGTAAGTGGATAATCGGTCACATGCATGTGCAGCTGGGCCAATGTGCGCCAAGCGCCGCCCACAAGGTGCAGCGGCAAACCCCTTTCAATCCGGAAATCAGCGCTATCCTCCAGCTGTTCTTCGATATCACGCGCCAGCGATTTGGCGTTGCAGTCGCCGTCATTGGTTAGCGGTATCGTCCCGTAGGGCATTGAGACCATCTGACGTGGCTCGCCAGCTTCAATCTTGGCAAGCTCAAGGCTGCCACCGCCCTGATCCGCGACATAACCCGTTGCCCAAGGCATATCGCATACCACGCCAAGTGCGGAAGCACGCGCCTCCTCTTCGCCGCTGATAAGGTCGATCGGCACACCGGCTTTTGCAGCGCGCAACAGGAACTCGCCTCCATTTTTCGCGCGCCGCGTCGCTTCAGTAGCGACAACGCGAAGTTCACCGACCTTCATTGCCTCCGTCAGGGTCTTGAATCGCACCAGCGCAGCCAATGCCTGCTCCAGAATCTCTGCACTGATTCCGCCGGTTTTCGAAACGCTGTCGCCAAGCGAGATTCGCGCCTTTTCATTGTAGATCGGCATCGGCGCACGCGGCGGGCCTCCATAGACGACCAGCCGGATCGCATTTGATCCGATGTCGATGACAGCGCGGGGGGATTGGATCATTTAACGCGAATAGGCTTACTGCCGGACGAGGTCCAGCTTTGGCACGTCGTTCCGTTCAGCCAGCATGCCGCCGCGTCCGGAAAGCGAGGGGTTGGTCATGAAATATTGATGCAGATTGAAGCGCCTGCCTTTTGGTTTGATGCGTTCATACTCTCCAGTCGGCAAAAGCTTCCAGCTTTGCTCATTGTCGATAAGATTCGCGACCATCACCTGGTCCAGCACCTGATCGTGCACCGTCGGATTTTCGATAGGCAGCATATATTCCACCCGCCGATCGAAGTTGCGGCTCATCCAGTCGCCCGACGATATGAACACGCGCGCGCCGGGATGCGGCATTTCCTGGCCGTTGCCAAATGCCCAAATTCGGCTGTGCTCAAGAAAACGTCCGACGATCGACTTTACCCGAATTCGGGATGACATCCCTTGTACCCCCGGGCGCAGACAACAAATTCCCCGAACGACCAAATCGATTTCGACGCCTTGCTCGCTTGCTTCATAGAGCTTGTCGATAATTTGCTGATCTACGAGTGAGTTCAGTTTTGCCCAAAGCGATGCTGGCTTTCCCTCTTTTGCAAATCCGATTTCGGCCTCGATCAGTTCGATGATTTTCTCGCGCATGCCGAGCGGACTCATCGATAACATTTCGAGGTTGTGCGGCTCGACATAGCCGGTGACGAAGTTGAATATCTGACCCGCATCACGCCCAAGTCGCGGATCGGCCGTGAAGAAGCTTAAGTCAGTATAGATGCGAGCCGTGATGGGATGGTAATTGCCAGTGCCGAAGTGGCAGTATGTCTTGATGCCGCCATTTTCCCTGCGAACGACCATCGAAATCTTTGCATGGGTTTTCATGTCGACAAAGCCGTAGATCACCTGAACTCCGGAGTTTTCGAGTTGTGAAGCCCACATCAAATTCTGCTCTTCATCAAACCGGGCCTTCAACTCGACCACAGCCGTAACGGACTTTCCGGCCTCCGCGGCATCGCAAAGCGCCCTGATCACCGCTGACTGCTTGCCCGCACGGTAAAGGGTTTGCTTGATGGCGATGACATCCGGGTCGGCCGCCGCCTGCTGAAGGAAAGCGAGGACAACGTCGAAACTCTCATAGGGATGGTGGACGACGATGTCCTTTTGCCGGATGGCGGCAAAACAATCGCCATCTTGCTCGAGGATACGCTCCGGAAAGCGGGGGGAATATGGTTTGAACTTGAGTGCCTTCCGGTCCTCTTCAACCAATTGTGCCAGATCCCCGATACCCAGAAAGCCGATCGTCTCAGTCACGATTGACTCTTCGCCGCCCAACGCGCGGCGGATAAGCTTTTGAATCCGCGAAGGAAGACCGCGCTGCATTTTCAAGCGGATAACGCGGCCACGCCGCCGCCGCTTGATCGCGCTGCGGAAATAGCGAACCAGATCCTCCGCCTCCTCTTCGACCTCGATATCGCTGTCGCGGATGATCCGGAATGCCCCTGCCGCCAACAGCTTGTGTTCGGGAAACAGCAAACCGACATAGGATTTGATCAGTTCTTCGATCGGCACAAACCGGCGTCGCGCCCCCGGCACACGGATGAAACGCGGTAGTGCGGAAGGAATCATGATTAGTTGGCGAACCAATTCCTTGTCATGCAGCCGCCGCATTTCAAAGATCAGGCTCAAGCCCTGGTTTGGTATAAATGGGAATGGATGTGCAGGGTCGAGCGCTTGCGGCGTCAGCACCGGCAGGATTTGCTCTCGGAAATGCAATTCGACCGCGGCTTCGGCCTTGCGGCCAATCTCGCCTGGATCGATGACCGAGATACCTTCCTTGGCAAGTTGCTTGCGCAGCTGCTGCCAGAGTTTCTGCTGGTCGGCCATTAGCGAGTCAGCTTCCACGGCAATCGCTGTCAATTGTTCGCCAGGTGTCATTCCGTCGAGCGAAAGCTCTTCGATTCCTCTGATTTGCTGGCCACGCAGGCCGGCTACACGGACCATGAAGAATTCGTCAAGATTGCTTCCCGAAATAGAGAGGAACCGGAGGCGCTCAAGCAACGGATGGCTTCGGTTAGCCGCTTCCTCGAGCACGCGGCGGTTGAATTTCAACCAGCTGATCTCGCGGTTGAAATATCTAAAGTCCGTAAAACCGGGCTCGTTCGTCCTCCCGTGAATAACCTTCAAAGCACCCTCCTGTTTGCAGGATACCAATGCTTCCATAATGTTACGAGAAAGCGACAAGCGGGTCGCGTATTTCTAATAGCTGCACTCCGGGACGTGCTAAATTATCCCGTGCTTGCCTGAATGAGAATGCGTAAGTTCTCGGAGGGAGAAATCGCAGACAAGTTATCGACAAATATGGTGCCGCTTACGTGACTCGAACACGTGACCCCATCATTACGAATGATGTGCTCTACCGACTGAGCTAAAGCGGCGACGGGCGGGCGATTACCAGCGTGTGGGCCGTAAGACAAGCCCTGCGCTTACCAATCGATTTTTCCGCTCTTATTTGCCTGTCCAGTTCCCCGGGCGCTTTTCGATGAAGGCCGCCATGCCTTCCTTCTGGTCCTCGCTGCCAAACAGGCCGTGGAACAGGCGGCGTTCGAAGACGACGCCTTGCTGCAGTGTGGTTTCAAATGCGGCGTTGACCATTTCCTTGGCGGCGATGGCAGCCAGCGGCGCCATTCCGGCGATGGTCTCAGCGGTTTTCAAGGCTTCGGTAACAAGGTCTGCGGCTGGCACCACACGGGCGACGAGGCCCGATGCTTCGGCTTCGGCGGCATCCATGTTGCGCCCCGTCAGGCACATTTCCATCGCCTTGGCCTTGCCAACCGCGCGGGTCAGGCGCTGCGATCCGCCCATGCCGGGGGTGACCGCAAGCTTGATTTCGGGCTGGCCGAATTTTGCGCTGTCAGCGGCAATGATGAAGTCCGCCATCATCGCGAGTTCGCATCCGCCGCCGAGCGCCCATCCGGCAACTGCGGCGATCCAGGGCTTGCGCGTTGCTGTCACGCGATCATAGCCTGCGAAGAAGTTGGAGCCATACATGTCGGCGAAGCTCTGGCTCGACATCTCCTTGATATCGGCGCCAGCAGCAAAGGCCTTTTCGCTGCCGGTTAGGACGGCGCACCGCTGGCTATCATCGGCATCAAATTTGGCAAAGGCGTCGGTCAGGTCAGCGAGCACCTGGCTGTTAAGCGCGTTGAGCGCCTGCGGCCGATTGAGCGTGATCAGTGTGACCGCGCCCTTCTGTTCGACGAGGATGGTTTCGTAACTCATAGCGGTTTCCATTCTTCCTGTGGCGGTAAGGGTGCGAAGATCGCGTCGAGCAGTTCTTCGCTCACACCCTCAGCATTTGCCGGATTCCATTTGGGATCATTGTCCTTGTCGACGATCACCGCGCGCACGCCCTCGGCAAAATCCGGCCGGGTGAGGACGCGGCTGCCGATGCGATATTCCATCGCCATATTGTCGGCGAAATCGTCAAGGCCGGCGCTCGTTGCCAATTGGCGCAGTGCGACCTTGCACGTTTGTGGGCTTTTGGTGCGCAGCGTTGCCAGCTCCTTAATCGCCCAGTCGCTGTCATCGCCTTCAAGGCTCGCCAAAATATCCTCATAGCGATCAGAGGCGAAATGCCGGTTGATGGCGAGGATGTTGCTAACGATGCGCGCTTCGGGGGGTGAAGCGGAAAGGGTGCCCAAAATGCCGTCGATGCGTTCGGGATCCTCAACCGCGATCCGCGCCTTCGCCTCGGCCAGCGCTTCGGAAGGCAAATTATGTGTGGCAAGGCCGAGCGCGAGGCATTCGGCGCCATCGAGCCGTGCGCCGGTCAGCGCAAGGAATTGGCCGACGCGCCCTTCAAGCCGCGAAAGATACCAGCCGCCGCCGACATCAGGAAACAGGCCAATGCCGGTTTCAGGCATTGCAAAACGTGTATTTTCCGTGGCGACCCGGAACCGGGCGGGTTGGCTGATGCCCACGCCGCCACCCATGGTGATCCCGTCCATGAAAGCCACCACTGGCTTGGGGTAGGTGAACAGCAGGTGGTTCAGCTGATATTCGTCGTGGAAAAATTTGCGGCCTGATGCGCCCCCATCGTTCAGTGCTGAATTGCGCAGGAAGGCGATGTCGCCGCCAGCGCAGAAACCGCGACCTTCTGCATGGTCGATGATGATGGATTTGATCGCATCGTCATCCTTCCATTTGAGCAACGCTTCGGTCATGGCATGGACCATGGGCAGGGTCAGCGCGTGGATCGCGCCCGGGCGATTGAGGCTGATAACCCCCGCATGGCCCTCAATTCGAGTCAGGATATCGTCTGTCATCGCCGCCCCTATGCCGATGCTGCTCGCCTAAGTCGATAGGCTGAAATCAGGGATTGGTTACAGGCTGCAAGGTCAACGACTGGATTTGCGGGCTCTGCGTGGGGGCGAGCAGGATTGTCCCCTCCAGTTTCCCCTTTGCGCAGGTCCAGCTGAAGCGACCGGAGAGATTACCGGTTGCGGTGATCGCCGGACTGTCGTCGCACGCACCCAGTTGGCCCGAAAGACCGGCCAGATATTTGCGCCAATTGGCATCGCTGCGGTCCATCGTGAAATTCATCGCCAGATACGGCTTTTCGCCTTCGGGTCCGCCACTTTTCCAAATCCGCCGTGCCGCCGCATAGGCAGTATCCAGCGCAGGTGAGACTGTGGTCGGCCTCGCCGTGAAATAGCCTGATCGGGAAAGCGCGGTCGCTGCATCCCAGACGGGTGCAGTGGGGCCGGCATAGGTGCGGTTGGTGAGCGCAAACACGCCGACGCCCGCCTCAGGCATCAGCAACATATGACTGCCATAGCCGGGAAAGCCACCGCCGTGGAAAAGCACATTGCCGAGGACGCAGTCATTGGCCGCCACCAATCCCGCGCCATAAATGGCGGAAAGGCGGCAGTTGTCGCCCTCCTTGCCGGGGCGCCGGCGGGCATGCAGCATACCGCCGCCATATTGCATTGCGCGAACCGTCTTGCGGCTGGTCACTTCCATCTCGCGCGCAGGCCATGCGGAGAGCAGGTAGCTGATCCACTTGGCATAATCATTCCCGGTCGTGACCAGCCCGCCCATCGCGCCAAAGGCACCGTGCGGCATGACCGGTTCGGGCGACCAGGCGTCATTTTCCCAGCGATAGCCCATGGCAAGCTTTTCGGCAGGCACATCACGCACTTCATATCGCGTCGATTCCATTCCCAGCGGTTTCAATACCGTTGCTTTCACGCGTTCTGCGTAGTCCTGTTTGGATGCATTGGTGACGATGCGGCCGAGCAGCGCATATCCGAAGTTGGAATATTCATAGCGCGTTCCGGGCGTGGTGGAGAATGGAACCCCCGTTTCCAGCATCTTGGTGAACTCGGCTTCGGGCAGTGGCTGTTGCCTGTCACCCCATGGATCATCGGTTACGAAGCCGGCGGTGTGGTGCAGCAAATCGCCTATGGTGATGCCGCCAGCCCAAGCAGCCGCCTCGGGCACATATTTGCTCACCGGATCGTCGAGGCGCAGCTTGCCTTCATCGCGCAACTTCAGGATTGAATAGCCTGTAAAGGCCTTGGTCATGCTTGCGATGCGGAATGCGGTGTCTGCCGTCACCGCTTTTCTGGTTTGTACATCCTTTACGCCCATTGCGCGGACATGGACGAGCTTGCCATCTTTAACGATGCCCCAAACCAGCCCCGGGACATGCGCTTCGGCCATCCATTTGGCAAAGTCAGCATCAAGAGCAGCAAAATCTGCCGCTTCGGCTGCAGCGGGGGTGGTGGCATATGTTGCAGGGGAAAATGCGGCTGTCGAAAGTGCCAGCAGGGCGGCGCAGAAGGCTTTTTTTCTCATCGCTGCAGGCTAGCGTGCCTTTGCCGATGGTCAAGCGCGCTGCATTAGCAGTTGCCGACCTGCGGAGTGCTGCATAGTCTGGCCGGGAAGGAGATACCCATGTCCACAACCTTGGCGCGCCGCGCAGTCATTCGCGGCTTTGGCGGGCCCGAAGCGATCGAGATTGAAGAGGTTGAGCTTCCACCGCCTGGTCCTGGCGAGGTGCGGATGCGCAATAGCGCGATCGGCCTCAACTTCATCGATACCTATCATCGTAGCGGCCTTTACCCGATTGAACTGCCCAGTGGCCTGGGGGTTGAGGCAGCTGGCGTGGTTGAAGCAGTGGGGGAAGGTGTTGCCGACCTTGCCGTTGGTGACCGTGTTTGCACTTTCGGCCCGGAACGCGGTGCCTATGCAACCGCGCGCAACATTGCCGCTTCGTCTTTGCTGAAAACGCCGGAAGATGTTTCCGATGAACCTGCGGCGGCAGCGCTACTGAAAGGCTGCACGGTCGAATTTCTCGTCGAACGGTGCGCACGCATCGAGGCGGGGGAGTATGTATTGGTGCATGCTGCCGCGGGTGGGGTTGGGTTGATCTTGGTGCAATGGCTGAAAGCGCTGGGCGCGCATGTCATTGGAACTGTCAGCACCGAAGCCAAAGCGGCATTGGCGCGCGCGGCGGGCGCCGATCATGTGATCCTTTACGGCGATGGTAATGCGGATGTCGCGCGGCAGGTGCGCGAATGGACGGGCGGAAAGGGCGTGC
Organism: Sphingorhabdus sp.; assembly: GCA_023262005.1. Lineage (GTDB taxonomy): Bacteria > Pseudomonadota > Alphaproteobacteria > Sphingomonadales > Sphingomonadaceae > Sphingorhabdus_B > Sphingorhabdus_B buctiana. The sequence continues at coordinate 12,148 of JALREL010000158.1, forward strand.
GCGTCTCGTTCGACGGTGTCGGCAAGGATAGTTGGATGGCTTCGCTGGACTCGGTGGCGCGCCGCGGCTTGATCGTCAGTTATGGCAATGCCAGCGGCCCGGTTACCGGCGTTGCCCTCGGGCAGCTTGCGGCCAAGGGTTCGCTTTTCGTGACCCGACCCGGGCTATATGATTATTATCGCACGCCAGTGGAGCGTGCGGCTGGCTGCGCGCGGATGTTTGAGATGCTGGCAAGCGGGGCAATAAACATCACCATTGGCCAGCGTTATCGCCTTGATGATATTGTCGTCGCGCACAGCGATCTGGAGGCGCGGAAAACATCGGGTGCAACGCTGATAGTTCCGTGATGGTTGCGTTTGCAGGAGCAATGCCTGCAAATGAGAGCGATCATCCCGAAAAACAGTCAATAGCTGCTGTTTCTAAACTTTGACGGGTAATTCGGCGTCCTATAAGACAGGCCAGCTAAAAGTGGGCTTTGAACATGGCAATGCGATTGGTGAATTTCCTGGTCGGCCTTCGGCGGCTTCCACCCCTGTCGGAACTTACCGGGGATGAAGAAAGGATGCTGTTCGAATTGCGGTTGCTGTGGTCGACCCAGGGAAAACTGTCGGTTGCTGACGTCTATGATCTGGTGACATCACAGTCAGCCAGCACCTCTTATCGCCAATTGATGGCGCTGAAGAAAAAAGGGCTCGTCAACATCGAAGTTTCAGGCGAGGATCGGCGGAAACGCAAAATATCCTTCACCAAATTGGCGGAAAATCTTTTCGCCGCACTTTCATGACTGCATCTTTCCAGCGTGCAGCGTTGGCAACTTTGCTCTTTGCGCTCGCTTATGTGCTCTTATTCTATCTTTCCGGAGCATTGGTAGGCAATCAAACGATCGGCGGCATTGCCAGCCTCGTATTCCTGCCCGCCTTCATTCGGCTGCTCGGCTTTCTGGTCATCGGCTATTGGATTATCCCCGCGCTGTTCCTGGCTGGGGCCTATTTGAGCGTCACAGGCGCTTACGACATTGCCCCTGGGCTATATGCCGAACTGCTCATCACTGGCGCGACGGCAGTGGGTGGCCCTTTGGGCGTGGCAATCGTCAGCCGGTGGATCAAACTCGAAGCAACGCTTGCGAACCTCACACCGCTCCGCTTGCTGGCGCTGTCATTCGGCTGCTCACTCGGCAATGCCTTTTTCCATCATGCGGGTATGATCTCGCTGGGCCTATCCGATGGTATATCAGAAGGCACCGTCAGTATTTTTATCGGCGACATGATTGGCAGCTGGGTGATTATTTACGGTTTGAAAGCCGCGATGGATTTTTACGCCAGGTCGCGCCCTTCATAGCTGCGCTATGGATACTTCCGCGCAAATGATCTCCGACGCGGTCGCTGAAACATCAATTTACATTCATATATGAATTGAATTGACCTGGGCGTAAGGGGCTTATATCGCGACCAGGCATTCCAAATGGAATGGCACAACTGACCCATACTCATGCCCAGCATTTCTGAAAATGCTGGGCAGTTTTTCGGGTTATAGGCAAACGCGCTGCTGCGTAATCGGGATATGCTTCAGGCAGTAAATGCCGATAAATCAAGATTCCCCAGGGGTTCCAATCATCCAGCGGTTTCGCCGCAAGTCCTTGTACATGGCCGTGTGGCAATGACGGCATTGTGAAACCAGGTGGCTATCGACATATTTCGCTTTTTGTTGTGATCGCGTGTGCAAGCCAAAGGGGCAAAGGAACAATCTGCGAAGTAGTGACATGCCAAACCTCTCCTCCAGAGAGAGGGTATCATTTCAATTTTGATATTGAATAATTTTGGTGTCAATCCTGCGACAAGCGAGGTTCTGCATTTGTTAGGCCAACTTTAATACGCATCTGGGGAAGCATTAAACGCCCCCATTGTGCTTGCCAATCGTTCCAATTCCCGAATTTTGCTGCTAATTCGAGGTGGAATTAGGGCGCTGATTTATTTGGTAGTTTTCATTAGTTGCGGAATTTTTTCTTTAACCGATCACAAGGCGCGGGCATTTCGCTTTCCAACGGACCTCTCCGATTTGGATAAACATTCATTTTGCCAGCAAATTTGACCGAAATGAAAAACCAAGCAGCGCGCGATAAATTCGCATCATAGTAGCGGTGGCAATGGTTTCCCTTTACCGACGCCCTGAATCTCAAGCTCTTCACGCACGATATGGCAACTCAGGTAAATAACTGAGAATAACAGGCTACCGAACCAAAGCGAAATCGAACGATTACTTGGAAAATCTGGAGCGGGCGAAGGGATTCGAACCCTCGACCCCAACCTTGGCAATATTCCGGTCGATGAATTTATCATTTTAATTCATGTATTTATAAAGAACATGAAAAATCCGAACACGATCCGAACATCTGAATTCGCCCATTTATCTAGTTGTGACGCTTTCCAAAGAGGCGGCCTGTTTTTCTGCCAGGGACAGCGGCTCCAAGGTCGGCTGGCCACCTGCCGGTAAAAGCCGCAAAGAAACCGTTAGAAGTCATCACTGATGAAGAACTTGGATGGGTACACAAAGGCGATAGCCCACCCCGCGGAGTGAGATGATGCTGTCGCCCTCAAAGCCACATTTCGCGAGCTTTTTGCGCAGGCGCACAAGTTTAACCTCAACATTATCTTTGTTGATGTCTGATCCAGCACCCAAATGCTCGGCCAACCGATCTCCACATTGCCTTCAAGGAGGAGGCAGACAGAGAGGTGGCGTGCAACTTCATGGACTTGATGGATCGGACCGAACCGGAGGACTGAACCTGTCGAGCAGCGAAGGCGGACAAGGACCGCCGGTCGCCCAGTCGAGCAGTTCCACCGGATGGACCACGGGCAGATCGGCATGGCGACCGATCTGCGTGGCGCAACCGATGTTCCCGGTGGCGATCACGTCCGCGTCCAGCTGTGCGAGGTGTGCGGCCTTGCGTTCGCCCAATTGCGCCGCGATCGGCGCCTGAAGGATGTTGTAAGTGCCGGCCGATCCGCAGCACAGATGCGCTTCGGCAGGAACGCGCACCTCATATCCGGCATGTTCAAGAAGCCGCTTGGGCACATCGGTCACCTTCTGGCCGTGTTGGAGTGAGCAGGCGGGATGATACGCCACGGTCAATCCGCGCGGCGTGGCCGAGGGCAGCCCTGTGCCATCAAGGAATTCGGTAATGTCCCGCGCCAGCGCCGAAACGCGGGCCGCCTTTGCCGCATAGGCAGCGTCCTCGCGCAACATGTAGCCATAATCCTTGATCGTCGTGCCGCAGCCGGATGCGGTAATAATAATCGCGTCCAGCCCGGCGCCTTCGATTTCGCGCGTCCAGGCGTCGACATTGCGCCTCGCGGCGTCCAGCGCGTCACTTTCGCGGCCCATGTGATGGACCAGCGCCCCGCAGCAACCCTCCCCGGCGGCAAAGGTCACGTCATAGGCGCAGCGGTTGATCAGGCGGATGGCGGCGGCGCGGAATTCCGGCCTGAGCACTGGTTCTGCGCAACCCTGAAGGATGGCGACCCGACCCTTGCGCTGCTTGACAGGGGAAGCGCTTGCCGGTGCCCTGGCGGCGATCCTGCGCGGCGCAAGTTCCAGCATTGCCGCCAGAGGCCGTAACGGTGCGATTCGGCGAAAGATCGGCATCAGGGGCCGCGCCACCAGTGCAAGCCGCAACGCCAGCCTGAAGCGCGCTTCATCGGGCAGCACGAAGGCCAGCAGTGCACGGTAAAAGCGTTGCGCTAGCGGGCGGCGATAGCGTTCCTCAATATAGGCGCGGGCGTGATCGATCAGATGCATGTAATCGACGCCCGATGGGCAGGTCGTCATGCAGGAAAGGCAGGACAGGCAACGATCCACATGCTTGACGACCTGTTCGGTCGGCTGCCGCTGGTTCTCGAGCATGTCCTTGATGAGGTAGATGCGCCCGCGCGGGCTATCCAGTTCGTCGCCCAGCAGGGCATAGGTCGGGCAGGTCGCCATGCAAAAGCCGCAATGCACGCATTTGCGGATGATCGCTTCGGAAGCCTTCGTCGCCGGATCGGTGAGTAGTTCAGGCGGAAAGCTGGTTTGCATGGTGCCCCTCCATGAAACGGCCAGTCTCGAACAAACCGGCAGGGTCGAAGGCACGCCTGACCCGCTCCTCAAGCAATGCGACACCCCGCGAACGCGGATGAAGCGCCGGGATGCGCGCTCGCATCGCCTCGTCGGCGCGGACTAGAATCGCTTCGCCTCCGGCAGTAGCGGCGGCTTCGCGCAGTTCCCTACCCGTTCCGTCCAGCGCCACCCAGACCAGCCCCCCGCCCCAGTCAGAGGCCCAACGTGCATCAAGAGTGGCAAGAGAAGCGACAAAACCCGGCATGCGGGCGGGCGGAAGGTGAACCCGCCAAAGAACCGCACCGGCCAAGGCGTATCCGGTCGATGCCTCGCGCCACAACACATCGCCTTCTACCGCATCGACGCGCCGCAGCACGCCGAAATCGGCAAGGATGCGCGGAAGCGCGGCCGACCGCGCCTCAACTGAAGGCTCGAAACCGCCAAGGCGCAAAAGCGTGACGCCCCGCTCCAGATGAGCGGCAGCGGACACGTCGGCATTGCTGCCAAGCGCACGGGCCATCGCAGCATGGGCGCTGGTGGGATCGAGCCCGTCCATTACCATGGTCAGCGTCACGCGTGGGCGAGGTAGAACCTTGATAGTCAGCTCGGTCATGGCCCCGAGCCGCCCCCAGCTTCCGGCCATCAGCTTGGGCAGATCATAGCCGGTCACGTTCTTGACCACCTTGCCGCCACCGACATAGGCCTCGCCCCGGCCAGACACCGCCGCAAAACCCAGAAGGTGATCGCGGGCGCTACCCGCCGTGACCCGGCGCGATCCGGCAACGCTCGCTGCGATCACGCCGCCGATCGTCGCCGCCCCCGCGGCTTCGCCCAGCAGCGGGCCATGATCGAACGGCTCGAAGGCCAGCATCTGCCCTTGCCCTGCGACGAGCGCTTCCACTTCGGACAGCTTGGTGCCGGGGCGCACCGTCAGCACCAGTTCGGCAGGATCGTAATCGACCACGCCGCTCATAGCCCGCATGGACACGAGCACCGCGTCGCGCGTCGCGCCGATGCGCGCCTTGCTGCCACCGCCGATCACTTCCAATCGCTCGCCACGGGCGTTGGCGGCAGCGACGATCTCGCACAGATCAGCTGTGTCCCTGGGTTCGAGCATGGTCATCAGAAACGCGGCAATTCTGGGAAAGGAAGGTTCCCATGATGCACATGCATGCGCCCCAGTTCAGCGCAGCGGTGCAACGTCGGAAAGACCTTGCCGGGGTTGAGCAGCAATTCGGGATCGAAGGCGCATTTGACCCGCTGCTGCTGCTTGAGATCGGTTTCGCTGAACATGTCAGGCATCAGGTCTCGCTTTTCAACGCCGACGCCATGCTCGCCGGTCAGCACCCCGCCGACCTCGACGCACAGGCGCAAGATGTCGTTGCCGAATTCCTCGGCCCGTTCGAGTTCGCCCGGATTGTTGGCGTCGTAAAGGATGAGCGGGTGCAGATTCCCGTCGCGGAATCCCTGGAATCGAGCGCACCGCTGGCCGCAACATTGCTGCTGCGATCAATGATCGACTACGCGCTCGATCGCGCTAAATCCAAGCGCTACGGCCATGCCGCGCGTCATCTCCAGACCTGCGGTTACCTCGCCAAAAGAATCGAGGATTTCGGCGAGCACCCCGATCACGACGCCTATGTCGCAAGCCTGAAGGCTCGCCATGGCCGCAAGAGCGGTTTCTGGGGTGCGTAGAATGGCTGTCGGACAACGGATTGGGTACATTCGGGTCAGTACATTCGATCAGAATGCCAACCGCCAATTGGATGGTCAGGCACTGGATCGCACCTTTACCGACAAGGCATCGGGCAAGGATGTCAACCGGCCTCAGCTTGAGGCGCTGCTTGCCTTTGCTCGCGATGGCGACACCGTTGTGGTGCACAGCATGGATCGGCTAGCGCGCAATCTCGACGATCTTCGCAAGCTGGTCCAGTCCCTCACCGGCAGGGGTATCCGGATCGAGTTTGTGAAGGAGAGCCTGGCCTTTTCAGGCGAAGATTCACCGATGGCCAATCTGATGCTCTCAGTCATGGGGGCCTTTGCCGAATTTGAGCGAGCCCTGATCAAAGAGCGGCAACGTGAGGGCATTGCACTCGCCCGGAAGCGCGGCGCATATCGTGGTCGAAAGCGCGCGCTAACCGACGAGCAGATGGGTGAACTGCATCGCCGCGTGGGCGATGGTGAGCCCAAAGCTGCCATCGCCCGCGATCTGGGGATCAGCCGCGAAACGCTGTACCAATATCTGCGGGCAAACGCCTGACGGCCATGTTCTCTCTATGTCCGCCAAATCGTTGTCTGGCGCACAAACCTTGCGGTGACGCCTAAGTAGCAATTTTTCGCAATTTATCTCCACGGCGTGCCGCATGGCGACCGCGATCGACCCGGACAGACCGAGCCGAGCCTCCGGATTGCCGAGGAGCTTGGCGATACCTTCTGCCTCGGCCTCTTTCGCAAATTTGGGGCAGGTATCGCCGACGACAATGACCTAGTTCCTCGTATCGAACTCGAGAGCCGCATCCACCGCATGGCGTCCCAAGCGCTTTGAAGAAAATTCGACGTCAAGCTTGGGCCCTTCAAAACGGCGGGCCATGCCGGCCGCCATGATGGCTATGCAAAGCCGGTCGCTCACGGATGGGGGTGCAATGCTTCATAAGCGCCGACCACTTCCGATAGTATCGATAAGGCCAAGACTTCCGGCGTGCGCGCTCGAGGCACAAGCCCCACGGGGCTGTTGATGCGGACCAGGGCTGTATCGTCCCAGCCATTGGCGCGCAGCGACTCAAGCCGTCGCGCGCGCGCCTGAGCCCCGCCCTGGCAACCGATGTAGAAGGCCGACGTGTGAAGGGCCCACGCGAGAAGGCGATGCTCCCATTCATGATCGTGAAACAGGAGAAGAACCGCCGTCCAGGGATCTGCTGAAATCCCGGTGGGGACCGTATTCAAGGAAAAATGCTGACCGGCCACGTGCCATTCGACCTCGACGCCTGTTGCCTTGGCCTGCCGTTGCAGCGCCTCACACTCCGCTCCAGTTCCCACGACAAGTAACCGGAGCCGCGGAATGTAGCGTCTCATGCGCAAGAAATGGCGATCGTCGGCGGCCGGAACAGCTAAAGACAGCGCGGTCGCCCGGCGTGCGTCGAGATCGGCGACGCACTTCGACAGATGTTGCATTTGCGGAGCGGGATCAATCAGAATGTCGAGGCCTGACCCGCAAGGGAGACGAAAGTCGATGAAAGGCGATCCTTTTCCGTAGCGCAGCAATTTTATGATCCCGTCGCGCGCGGAAATTTTCGCCTGGCCCGCCAGTTCATTCTGCAGACAATTGTCGGCCAAGTCCCCTACCAGCGTACCATCGCGGCCGATGGCGAGTTGCGCGCCGCACCGACGCGAGAAGCTGCCGTCGATCCCTATGATTGTGCACAAGGCGGCCGGTGCGTCTGCCGCATAAACGAGGGCTGCGTGGTCGGAAGACATCATTCCTTTCCCGCACTCTTCGCTGGCCGTGCGATTTTGGAGGAGCTTGCACTCGAAACCGGGACCGACCTTTCAAGCGACAACATTTGTCGTCGCATTCCGTCAACTCGCCAGGATTTTGGCAACGGGCAGAGTGCGCAAACGCGGGCCGCCGGCATCCGCGATCGCGTTGACCAAGGCCGCGATCGTCACCGGCACTGCGTCCTCGCCGATACTGGCCGGCGGCTCAGTTGAGGGCAGGATTTCAATCGTAACCGCGGGCATCCGGTCAAGCTTCAGAATCGGATAATCATGGAAATTGCTTTGCTGCACCTGTCCATTCTCGACCGTAATCTCGCTATGGAGTGCGGTCGTCAGGGCGTAGGCGATCCCTCCCTCCAATTGGGCGTGGACGATATCGGGATTGATTACGGTGCCGGCGTCGATTGCGAGAAAGACATGGTCGACCCGCAGGCCGGCCTGTTCGTCCAAGCTGACGTCGACGATCGCCGCCTTTGTCGACGAAGGATAGCTTGGATAGTAGCTCGTGTCCCCTACCGCGAGCCCGCGGCCGCGTCCCCTCCCCTTCGGAGCGTGCCAGCGTCCTTTCTGGATCGCGAAATCGAGAAGCTTGAGGTGATTCTTCACCCGGGCAACAGCGATGTCGCGGTCCTCTATATCGGCGGGAATATAGGAAGGATCGAGCAGCGACCGGTAGAATTCGGGGACGTCGCGGCCAGTCAGCAGACGCAGTTCGTCGAGGAAACCGAAGTTCATCCAAAGATGCTGGGTGAAGCCGACGCCCCGCATCCAACCGAACGGAAGCGGCGAGTCGGGATTCCGCTTATAGGCAAAGCGGACATTGGGCGGCTGGAAAGGAAAGCGCGTTTCGCCATAGCTCTGCTCGGCCGACGTTCCGCTGGCGACAGAACAGGTCCAGACCGTCACGTTGCCGGCGCCGTCCAACCCCGCTTCAAAGCGCGCCGCCGTGATTGGCGCGTAGTAGCTCTTACGCACGCACTCCTCGCGTGTGAGCAGCAGTTTCACGGGCGTGCCCTTGCAGGCTAGCGCGATCTGCACCGCCTGATGGACAAAATCATTTTGCAGGCGCCGGCCAAAGCCCCCGCCGGCCGGGAGGATATGGACATGCGCCTTGTCGGGCGACACCCCGACCAGGCTGTGGGCGATGCGCCAGGCATCGTCGGGAAACTGGCTATTGGTCCAAATATGAACCTCTCCGCCATCGACATACGCGCTGCAGTTCATCGGCTCCAGCGGCGCGGGATCCATATAGGGATAGCTATATTCCGCCGACAGTGTCTTCGCCGCATTTGCAAGCGCGCTCCTGGCATCGCCAGCCTCGACAACCACTGGGGCATCGCTCCGGGCCTGGTTGGCAAGCGTCTTCAGATACTCTGCGCTTGAAAATTTCGCATGGGGACCGGCGTCCCAATCGATTGCCAGCGCATCGAGGGCGGTTTTGGCCTGCCACCAGCTGTCGGCGACGACCGCCACCGCATCATCCATCTTGACCGGCGCCGCCCAAACATCCGGATCCTCGCCTTCTGGAACGGGCCCATTATACCCGACCTTGGCTCCCTTGATCTCGACGACTTTGGGATTGCCCGGCATGTCTTTGATGCTGCCCTTGTCGATGCTGCGCAGCTTTCCGCCGAAAGTGGGACTTTGGCGGGCGGCCGCAAAACGCATACCGGGCAGTTCGAAATCAATGCCATAGGTAATTTTACCGTGGATTGCGGCATCCACATCACGGCGCGGAATTGCCTTGCCGACCAGTTGCCGGTCAGCTGCATCCTTCAGCTTCACCGTTTTCGGATCGGGAATCGGCATTTTCGCGGCTGCTTCCGCCACTGACGCATAACTCAGTTTCTTTCCAGACGCCTTGTGATGGATCGCCCCCTTGACCGCTTCCAGCTCGACTTCGGGCACCTTCAGCCGCGCAGCCGCGGCACGAATCAACATAGTCCGCACCTGTGCACCCGCTCGCTGGGTCGGTTCGAACAAGGTCTGCGCGGAATGGCTGCTCAAGACCGCCGTCCAGACGTAGACATTGCCCCGCGTTGCGTTAACGGCCGGATCGTAAAATTCGCTCTTTAGTGTGGACCAATCCACTTCGAGTTCTTCGGCCAGCATTTGCGGGATCGTCGTCAAGACCCCCTGCCCGATCTCGGTTTGGGGCACGCGCAAGGTGACGCTGTTGTCGCGATGGATCACCACCCAGGAGAGAAGTTCGACCCCCGGTTCGCTATCATCGGGAAGCTTCGTCCGGTCCTTGCAGCCTGCGAGCGAGAGCGTGAAACTCACGCCCGCCGCAGTCACCAGCGCGCCCGTGACGAAACCTCGCCGCGTGAGAACAGGTTCCTTCACTGGCCGCCCCTCCCGCTCTGAGCCGCACTGCGGATTGCCTTGCGGATGCGGTTGTAAGTGCCGCAGCGGCAGATATTGGTGACACCCTGTGCAATCTCCTCATCGCTTGGGGAGGGATTGTTTCTGAGGAAAGCGGCAGCGGCCATGATCATGCCAGGCTGACAATAGCCGCATTGCGGCACCCCCGCTTCGCGCCATGCCGCCTGTACGGGATGCTCGCTGCTCGCGCCGAGGCCCTCGATGGAAGTGATTTTCGATCCAGCGGCCTGGCCGACTGAATAGGCGCAGCTGCGCACCGCGGCCCCATCGACATGAACCGTGCAGGCGCCGCACAAGCCTGCGCCGCATCCGAATTTGGTCCCTTTGAGTCCCAAGCTGTCGCGCAAAACCCACAACAGCGGCACGGCCGGATCGACATCGAGCCGGTGCTTCGTTCCATTCACTTCAATTTCGAGCATCCTGCGTCCCGTCTCCCATGCGATGCACGAAGGGCTTGGTGTGCCTGGCATTGAAAGTGTTAGAGGAAAGCACACCAACTTCCGCGCATCGACGATCCGAAAACGATAGCACCGCCACGCAATTATACAAAAGAATAATTATTTGGGCGGCGGCTCGGTGGAAAGATGCCGCGCCCATAGCAACCGTGGCAGCAACCTTCGCCCGGCGCCACGAAAGTTAAGGTGGCTCAAACCTCGCTTCGGTATCGACTAAAGCCCATGATCGCGTTGTTCGATAGCCTTAGCAAAGGCCATCGAGTCGAAATGGGCGTGCTCGGTGCTCACCTTGCCATCGACGATGGTGTCGATCAAAACGACCCGCCACGAGATTTCCGCACCGCCATTGGGCGCTCCCTCGCCGACATATCGAGCCTTGACTCGCAATTCGCCCACGACGGCCGTGCTGCTTGCAACAATATTCGTATATTCGACCTGAACGGTTCCGGAAACGAACTGTGCATTGTAGCCTTCAAGATACTCACGAAACGCTTGCTTGCCCCGCACGGGCCGATCCGAGAATGGTATGTCTATATAGACCATGTCCTCGTTGTAGAGCGTTAAGAGGTCATCCAGGTCGTTGCGCGCCCAAGCCTCGACCTGCCTCCTTAGCAACGCTTCGTTCTCGCGCGCGCGCTGCATTTCGACCGAAACCTCCATCATCATACCCCCTCGGCTCGCCGGAGCAACGATGCGTGTTCCGCCAGAAATTCGTCGAGACTGCGCGGCGGGTGTCCGGTGATACTAGCGACAACGTCAGTTACCAAGGCCGTGTCACCCTTGATGATGCTGCGCCCTATGTCGGAGAAATACTCAATGAATTGCTCCGGCGCGCCTGCACTTCGCAGCCGTGCCTCTGCCGCCTCGGTCGTCTCTTCGACGGGCCGGACGACCGCCCCGGCGACTGCCGATACGCGATCCGCGAGCTGGTCGAGGGTGAGCGCATCAGGTCCGGTCAATGTGAGTGCTTGCCTGCCGCAAGCCTCGCCGAGCAGGAGCTCCACGGCAACATCGGCAATATCCCTGGCATCGATCCACGATGTCGCCGCGCCCGCGGTGGTCATCACAATGACGCCGTCTTCGCGGATCAGATTCCCGAAGAAGCGGTCGTCGATGAAGTCCTGCATGAACCAGTTCGGCCGCAATATGGCGTAGTCGAGATTACTCTGCTCGATAACACGCTCTACCTGGCGCTCATGCGCGTCGTCAGCGCGCGTCTCGGCTGCGATTTCCGAGAGCAGCACGATCTTCGTCGCGCCAGACGTCTCCGCCAGACGCGTGAAGTCCTTGACAATATGCGTCACCTCGTCGGACTCGGGCTTTACAAGGTAGATAGCGTCGGTTCCATCCAGTGCGGGAGCCCAGGTCGAGCGGTTTTCCCAATCGAATGCCAGCGGGACGATGTTTTCTTGTGCGGCGAATGAAGGATTTCTCGATCCGGCCTTAACCGTGACGGCGCGTTTCGCGAGTCCGGTTACAACGTGCCTACCCGTTGTTCCGGTCGCCTTGGTAACCAAGATACCGCTCATTCCCACCTCCTGTTCTCTGGCTGTTTTCGCGGCTCTTAATCCCGGCTTGCTGGATCGCCAATTTCGAACCAAGTCGAACTCATAAATTATGTATTCGTATAATATAGCCGCTGTCAACGATTCCTTGATGCCTCCACCGATCCGGGGCGATCGAGAGAGAGTTCCGCCAAAGGACATAGAGCTGCGCCAAAGAACCTCGCAAATCCGTCGCCGACCCGACGAATTTTTTGCGCCACCCGCTACAAATGCGGATGTTACCACTTCCCTGTGCGACACATCCGGCACGAACATATATTAGATATTCGTATAATATTTCTGGCCAGGCGTTGGATCGCCTCAAGACGGCCGCTGGTCCCGCCTCCTGCGACGAACCGCCGCGGAACTGAAAGCCCGTGGGCAATATGTTTCGGCGCTTAGCGTGCGCCGCGTGGGTCGCGCCCGATCACGGCGGCGTTTATGCATTCGGCGGGAACAATGGGGCCGATCTGGGCACAGACCGCCGGCGCTGCAGACACGTCAAAAGCGGGAGGCAGAGGGGCCGATTTGCACTGATCAGCTCCCGGATCCCCGCTTGAGATAGCTGATCGTTTCAGACCCTGCGATCACATGAACGCGGGTTGCGTTAGGTCGGCACGATGCCGCGCAAGACATCAACATGACTTTTCCCGGCAGAACGCTCGATGAGGCGCTAGCCATCAGGCCACGGCTGCAAGCCCTTTCCGGAGACGCTCGCATTCATCAAGGCTTGTTGGACCAGACAGAATGGAGCGGGTCAATTCACCCGCAACGCCGTCCACTGGATCGCATGGAAAGCCGACAGCTCCAAGGCGGACGCGCCTTCTCTTGTCGTCCCGGCAGCCAGTCAGGGCGGATCAGACTGCATCCCGGCCGCAAGGAACGCCACCATATTATCGAGCATCTCGTCCTTCGACAGATTGTGGATCTTGCCTTCCGTCAAATCCTCGATACGCCCGAGATCATTCAACATGAACATATATGTGCCGACCAGGAACGACATCCGCAATCCGATCGTCCGTCGGGGCAGATTAGGAAGGGCCTGAGCCAGAACATCGACATACCGCTTCACCGAGGCATCATAGACTTCCTTGCGAAGCCGCAGGGCATGTTCTTCGGGTTCCGAATGAAGGCGGGACTGCAATTGCGCAAACGCGGCGCCGGCCTCTCCGCTGTATTTCAAATCCCACTGAGGCTGGAGATAGGCCCGAATGATGTCTTTTACCTGAAGCGGTTGACCAGATTCGAGCAACCGGTCCAGCAAAACGTGACGATGCCCGGACAGCAGCCCGCCGCGCCGTTTATATACTTCGTCGAAAAGCTGCTCTTTCGTGTCAAAATAATAGCGAATCAGTCCCTGATTGACACCAGCGCGTTCCGCAATGTCACGAACGCTAATCCCGGTATAGCCACGTTCGGCAAAGGCGATTTCCGCCGCGTCCAGAATCTTTTCCTTCAGTTTGCCGTTATTCTTGGGACGCCCAGGCTTCCTTGCCGGCTTCTTTTTCTCACCCTTCACTGCATTTTCTGCAGCGACCGTGGCCTTGGAATCCATCTCAACTCTTTCCGAATTCAAGTTCGAGCCCTTTTCTAGCCATGAACGGCGTCACTGCCAGGAAGGGAAGCCTGTCCGCGGAGGTTCTGCTCGATCCATCCGACAAGCAAATCCGCGATCGCTGCGCTGTTTATCTCACTCATCAGCATGTGTCCATTGCCCCCGAGGCCATGCTCTTCAAGGCGGATATGCTCAAAAATATTTCCGCGATCGCGAATGAACGCGGCCGCGCGCGCATTGGCATCACGCATCCAACTTGCCTCGGCCGTGACGATTGCCACGGGTCGCTCGAACGGATCGGCCGTCCCGGCATAGGGCGCCGCACAAAGACCGTTCTCAAACGTTCCGAGTGGATGAACCATCCCAGGATAGCCCAGTGGCTCGATCGCGAGGATCCCCGCAACCTTGTCGCCGCCCTTGGCAGCTAGGGCCCAACCGCACGGACCACCGGCCGAATGACTGACGATGATCGTAGGGCCGGTCAATTCGAACAGTTGGTCGGCGATTGCCTCGACATGATGCTGGCTCGCCGCAAGCGTAGTCGCCATCGGACCTTGGCTCGCCATAAACCGGTCGCCAGCCTGGGGATCCTTGGGCCAGCGATCATGCTTTGCCGCCTCGGGCCAGAGATCATGCCGTGCCGGTTCAACAAAACGAGGATAAAGGAACCCATAGTCCGGAAGCGGCAACGCCGGGCCAAGTATCCGTTCGTTCCAGGCGCACCGCCCGTGTCCAGGGCGATCAAGGATAAAAACCGGATAGCCCGCGCTCAGAAAGCTATGCGCCCAGCCAGGCCGACCATCGGGTGTCCGCAGGAATTCGGACCCTTGCCCGCCCCCTCCGTGAACGAAGAGCACGGACACCGGCCGCGACTGCTCGGGTATGAACCACTCGACATAGGCACCGATCCCCGGCCAGATTTTGCCCTCAGCGTGAACGGGTTCACCGGTGAGGAACCGGCCGCCGAAGTCCTTGAGTCGATACGGCCCCACGATGACCTCAGAAATGAGTGATCAATTGGTCGGTGAAACTCAGTTCCCTTCGGATCAGTTCCTGATCCCCCGCGACGGTGCGGAGGAACTGAATTCGCTCCTCCTTCTCCTGGCCTTCCTTGAGATAATAGAGGTTGCGCAGGTTGAGCGAAGCGCGCGGTGACGTGATTTCGGTAAAAATGCGCCGCCGGTCTTGTTCGTAGAATTCCAGAATGTCGTGATCGGCGCCATCATGTATCACCCGGTTCAGAGCTTCGATCAAAGCGAACGCATCGAACATTCCGCCCGTGAGGCCGAGGCCGCCGGTCGGATTGGTCACATGTGCGGCATCGCCTACGAGGATGACGCGGCCTACGCGCATCTTGTCCGCCACGCGCTGGTGCATTCGGTAGGGCGAGGCGGCCAGAACTTCGTACGGCAGATCGGGCAGGTGGTCGGCGAACATGGCATCGATGCGTTCGGGCAACCCCTCGAGGGGTAATTCCGGATCTTCGACGAAGGTAACGCGCCAAGCGTCCGACTGATCGATCTTGCAGATGACCGCGCCATGCTTTTGGTCGATCTGCATGACTGTCGGCGAATATCCCAACGATGACAGATCGATCTTTGTATTGGTCGCGATGTAGCGGTTGGGCCAGGTCACGCCGAAGAATTGCAGCCCGAGAACATCTCTGCGCACCGTGCTGTTCGCGCCGTCGGCGCCAATAAGGAAATCACCCTCCAAGCGTTCCGGCCCGCCCGGTCCGTCGAGCTCGGCGACCACGCCACCCGCATGCTGGCTGCAACCTTTCAAGCGCGCCTCGTAGCGGATTTCGATATTAGGAAGCATCGCGACATGGCGGGCCAGAACCCGGGAGAGCAAGCCTTGATGCAGATGCAGGGCCTGGCCGTCCTCATAGGCTGGCGAACCCGCCCACTCGATCATTTCGCCCGTGCTGTGGATGTGCCAGCCGAAGGTCTGCCGAAGGAAGCCCTCGTTGACACAGTCTTGCAAAAGCCCGAGCTTCTCGAGGTACGGCAAAACAGGATAGTGGTAGACAAGCGCTCGCGGACTATCGTTGAGCTGCGCCTCGGATTCGAGGATTGTAACGCGCGTCCCCGCTTTCGCGAGGCCGATCGCCGTGAGCAGGCCGGTCGGTCCCGCGCCGGCGATGATTACATGTTGGGTCATTGATCTACCTCTCCTTCATTAACCGAGCCCCGCCCCTCCAAAGCCCCGAGCTGGCCGAACCAGTTCAGGATGTCGTCGGAGCTGGTAACGTCGCCATATTTTTGGGCGATGTCATAAAGATTGGCTTCGTGCGGCGCGGACGCCCGGTCCGCGCAGCAATCGCGCGGCACCAGCACGATAAAACCGGATTGCACGGCATCGACGACGGTCGCGCGCACGCATCCCGATGTGGTCGCTCCCGTAACTACAACCGTATCGACCCCGGCAGCGGTAAGCAGACCGGCAAGATTGGTGCCATGAAAGGCCGACGCACCATGCTTGACGATGATGGGATCGCCTGCGGCGATGCCCGTCGCGCTGTCGATCTCGACCAACCTCGTGCCCGCCAACAGCGCCTTCATGCCGGTCGCCTTGCGAAGCCAGGGCAATGCCTCCGCCTCCCACGGCTGATAGGCGATCGTGGTGTAAATAACGGGAAAGCCGCGTTCGCGCGCACCATCAGTGAGCCGACGCGTCGCAGCGATCTCAGCCTTCATATCCGTGGCTGTGGGATAGCTGGTGTCGGTGAAGCCGTAGGAGAAATCGACCACGATAACCGCCGGACGGGTTCCTCTGGGAGCGCTGCGGCCGAATCCGGCCCTTTCATAAACCTCAGCCTGCGACATCGAACACCTTGCTTTCCGCCTCCCTCGAACGGCCGTTTCGGTCGAACTGGAGTTCCTTGACCACGATTTCACCATCGATCAGCACCGGTTTGCCATCGAGGAAGAGTGAGCAGCCGCGCATGGGAATATCGAGGTGGCAGGCCGTATCGTTCATTCCGCCAAGCTCGTTGTTGGGGCCGGTCGAAAACAGCACATTGCCGAGATAGCTGCGCGGCTCCATCCCCATGCCCCCGGGAAATTCGCCCGGCGTCATTCGATGCCATTTGGCATCCGGATTCATCCCCCAGCCAATATGGCTCATGGCAAATCCGCGCTCGTCCTCAAAGTCGGCCATATAGGATTTGACGAGGTCGGCTTCCAAGCCGCCGCGGATGTCCGTGATCCATCCCCGCTTGATCGTATAGGTAATTGGCTCGCGAACGTAGATATTCTGGGGGAGGAGCACGTCGCCCGGCCCCACGACGATCTGACCATCGACACCGTCATCGTCCCCGCCGGTAAATACGAAGCCTGAAGGCCAATGATCCCAACGCCCGGGCTGGTCCGTGCAGGCATATTCGGTGATGGTGGGGTATGTGCCGAGCTTGTAGATCACATCGGTTCCATGAGGTGAGGTGATGTGCATCGTCTTGGCCTGCGCCAGCAATTCCCCCGCCCGCTCGACTTTCTCGCGCAGTTCAGGGTTCGGCAACATGCGCGCGAGCAGTTCGGGCGGCTCGACCACGGTCAGCACGCGCGTGCCGGCCGCCTGGATCGCCATCTGCTCCGGCGAGAACAGCAGAAAAATGCAGTCGATGAGCATGTCGGCGTTCTTGAGGGCCTCAACCGCCTCCGGCATGGCGGCGAGCGACGTCTGGCCGACCGCCCACCCCCCCATGGGAGACGCCGCGGGAAGGCGCATGTGATAAATATTCGCGCCCAACGTCCTGCCGGCAGCGAGGAAGGCATCTGCATAGTCGAGGCGT
This sequence comes from Sphingorhabdus sp., assembly GCA_023262005.1. Lineage (GTDB taxonomy): Bacteria > Pseudomonadota > Alphaproteobacteria > Sphingomonadales > Sphingomonadaceae > Sphingorhabdus_B > Sphingorhabdus_B buctiana. The sequence goes on from JALREL010000158.1 coordinate 29,467, forward strand.
TCGTCGCCCTGGGTGAGGACAATCAGGCGCTCGTTCGCACGCACTCCGGACATCTTCAGTTGATGCAGGCAAATTTCGATAAAGCTTGCGCGATCCATTGCGGACGCTCCAATTCTGTCAAATTCTGAAATCGCTGACGGCGCGCAAAAAACCATCTAGGTCGTCCCACGGGATCATGTGCCCCGCGCCCTCGACCGTCGTGATTTCGATGTTCGGCGCAAGGCACTTGAACTCTGTGATGTCAGCCTCTTCGATCACCGGAGAGGCGCCGGCCACTACCAGGCGCATCGGCAAATCGAGGTGCGGCAAGTCCTGATGAATGTCGTCGGCGTGAAAACCCTTATAGGCGGTATCGATCGCATCAAGATCACAGCTATGGAGCCACTCAGCCCGCAGCGCGCGCTGCTCTTCGGTCCAGGTGGGGCAGAAGGTCTTCATGTCCTCCGCCGAACAGCCCCGCTGTGCCAACAGGATGGAGTCTTCGTACCAGGGCCAGGCCGAGGGATAGGGACGCCGGCCGGGTCCGCTTACCGGCGGATCGACGAGGATCAGCCCGCCAAAGACCCCCGGCGCCTTGCGAGCAGCGCGGATCGCCGTGCGTGCGCCCATCGAATGGCCAAGAACGATAGGCGCGTCCATTTCGAGCGCCTCAACAAGAGCGACAGCGTCGTCCGCCATCGCATCGAGCGAATAGTCGAGGTCTCCCCCTTGGCTGAGCCCGCGCCCCCGCACATCCAGAACATGAACTTCGAAATGCTCCGAAAGGGGTTTTGCAACGAAGTCCCAGGTGACCGCCGGCGAGGTAATCCCCGGAATCAACAGCATTTGCGGGCCGCCCTCACCGTGCTGAATCAGATGGTGCCGGATGCCGTTCGCATGGACGTTATAGCCGCGCATCGCCATCCCCTTAGTAGGCGCCAGAAAGCAGGGTGCCGCCGCCGGGCACCCGCGTGTCGAGATCGAGCGACTTGAGCATCGCCCAGGTCGTGGCGATCGCCGCGGTCAAAACGGGCTTGCCGACCTGCGCCTCGACAATCGAGACAGCGGGCAGAGACGGCATCTGCACACATGCCGACAGCACGACCGCGTCGACGTCGCCGATCTGTTCCATGCTGGCGACAATGCCGGGAAGACGGGCCGGGTCGTGCCCGGCAACCGCGAGATTGTCGGAAATCTCAAGAGCGCGCCATTCCGTCACTTCAATACCCTCACTGCGGATATAGTTCACGACCATCTCCGTCAGCGGCTTCATATAGGGAGCAACGATAGCGACCTTCTTCGCGCCAATCGCCTTGATGCCATCGACAAGCGCTCCGGCGGAGGAGACAACGGGCGCTGAATTGCCGTTGTCGACGGTGACCTGATGCAGCCTCGCCTGCGACTCGCGATGATAGCCATGCCCCATCGACATGATCGCCACGAGGCAGGCATAGCCCATCACATCGACCGCAGCGTCGGACAGTTCAAGCGCGCAGCGATCACTCGCCGCATCCATCGCGGCCAATTCTTCCTTCGTGACATGCTTCATCCGCATGCGCGAGGAATGGAAGGTGAAGCGCTCAGGCGAAATCGTCTCACGCGCACGCAAGAGTGCCGGAATCTCGGTTTCCATCGTCACGTTGGAACTCGGCACGATCTGGCCGATGCGATAGGTTCTCATGAGGATCTCCTTTACTCATATATATTAATTAGTCACTCGTATAAATACAAGCGAAATTCGCCGGCCGCATGCATTGGATACACGCCGAGCGAAGCGTTGCAGTAACAAAATCGCATAGCAACCCACCACTCTCAATATAATGTAACAGTTTCATAGCTATAAGGGGTATGCCATAAAAACCTCCGTACAAAGCTGTTGGCTTGAAGCGGTGAGGGCTTCCCACGCTATGGCAATCTCGCCTAGGCCAGACGATTATGAAAAAGTTCTGCAATACGATCAAATTCTGCGAATGCGGTATTTTCTGAAACGTCCACAATCAATTTTGTTGGGCTGTACTTGCCGCGCCGAAAGCAAAAGAACTGAGGCCAATCTGCGCAGCCATTTTTGCAGATCCGCCAACCATTGCTTGAAAATCGCCCGTTAACTCATGCAGGTCGAGCACATGGGCCGATTAGTCGACTTGAAAGCAGGCGATCAAAATAAAACCTATCACAACATCAATCCCCAATGTTTTTTGCCGGCGTTTGGTGAAGGAACTTTCCAACCTGGTTAGTCGCTTACTACCATTGAATACCTCAAGGGCTGCCACCCGACGCCGCCGATGCTTCCCCCCGACGCGAAAGCTCTCGCAGTCGTAGCTCCTTGGCACTGGGTAACGCCTGCGACGTTTATCCCCTCAAACTTTTACGCGCATTCAACTACTTGAAGCAGCAATTGAGCGCTGATCAAACATTGGCTTTCCAATGCACTATTGTGGATTTGTGAGCGCTTGAGGAAATCATCTCTCGCAATGGGACACCAACAAACCACTTTGGTAGCACAGTGAAATGGCGGATACTTGCCTCTTTCCCGAATGTGGCACGCGCAAAGCATGATGATCAAACATTCAGTTTTATCGCTGCCGGTTGCGATAGGCGAGAGGCCGAACACTATACGAGTTTTCAAAAACGCGGCGGCTAACGTCAAACCAGACACGGAAGGATTATCATTCAATTTGCCCCCGCTGCAGCGTCGCAGCGGGGGAAGTTTACCAAGAGATTTGTTTGTGGCTTCCCGGGTTAGAACCGGAAAGTAGCATCTACGCCATATGTGCGCGGCGTGCCCCGAATGAGGTAATCAAGCCCCGCAAACCTCAACGCTAAACCGTAGTTGAAATACTTCTGATTGAAGAGGTTTTTCACGCCTGCACCAACAGAAAAACGATCTCCGTTGTACGCAATCCGAGCGTTGGAAACCCAATAGCCCTTCTGGGAAACCGCTGTCGTTTGCGCAATATCAAAATAGATGCGCGAGGTATAAGACGCATCAATGTTGAGATCGACCGTCCCATCTTTAATTTCCGCGAGCACGAAGCCGCCCGTGAGGTTTAAGCTAAATTTCGCAGAATTTGATATTTGGTTCCCGGCGACAATGGTGCCGCTCGAACCTGATACGACAGCATCGTTGTCATATTCGGGATCCAGTGCACCAATGCCCACACCAAGCGTTACCCGATCTATTGGCCGCGCAGTTATCTCGGCTTCGATACCGCGGACGCGGGCACCACTGATCGAACGGAGAGGAAACAACCCCCCCGCTTCAGTCACGACGACCTGCTGGTTACGGTAGTCGGTCTGGAACAGTGAACCGTTGATCGTCAGCGTGCGATCTAGCAGGGTAGATTTGAAGCCAGCTTCATAGGTCCGCGCCGTCTCAGGGGGCGCGAAGGTGATTTCGGACGGATCACTGAACGCTTGCGCATTCACTGCACCGCTGCGATAGCCTTCGCGCATGGAGGCATAGAGCAAGACGTCGTCGGAAGGCTTCCAATTTACACCTACTTCGAAGCTGGTATTGCTAAAGGTGCTGCGGTCGGAATAGCCACTTATGGTTGGGAAGGCCAAGGGATCTATATTATCCCCTAGGAATGCGTTGAAGTTTGCAACAGCGACTTTATCCCGACTGAATCGCACACCGCCATATACGGAAACTGTCTCAGTTATTTCTAAATCGCCACGAAGATAAGCCGCATAGCTTTTGCGCTCTTGATCGAAACTATTTGACTGGACAAAACCCGTTCCGGTTGGCGTAAATCCAAAGCTGCATGCGGGACCGCAACCCGGATCGGTAAGGAGCGAATAATCGAACCCGGCATTGACCGAGTCTTTCGAATAGAAAAGACCGGCCTGAGCATTGAATGGTCCATCAAATGACGTCGCCAAACGCAACTCCTGAACGAACTGCTTGATATCTCGGCCAAAGGTGACGATCGGGTCATCAGCCTCGATAACAAGGCCGTCGTCATCTCCAATATCGACCCACTTGCCCCAGTCATAGGTCGTCACAGAGGTCAGCCTGATAACATCGGATGCATCCCAATTCATGATCAGGTTTAGCCCATCGCTGCGGATAGTCCGCTCTGGCGTGTTGGTCGTTGCAGTTTGAAAAAAGCCCAAGCCATTTCGGTTCGATCCGGGAAGACCGGACAAATTATTGCCGGGAAACAAAATTGCCGGATCATTGAAATCAATGTTCCCGGCGAACGGCGCATAGTTACGGCCACCGCTCCTAACATGGTTGTAACGTAGCGTAGCCTCAAAGCTGTTCGAGGGTTCGAACTGCAGTGCCCCTCTGAAAGCAAAGACGTCCGTCTGGTCCAGATCGCCAAGGCCCGGCGTCACGTTTTCAAGCACGCCAGTGTCATGGACGTAGAGCGCAGCAACGCGCACCGCCAGCACTCCATCTATCAAGGGAGCTTGCACGGCTCCCTGTAACCGAACACGATTAAAGTTACCGTAAGAGCCGGTTACATATCCTTCGGTCGAAAAACTAGGCTTTTTGGTTACGATGTTTACGGCACCACCTGTCGCATTCTTCCCGTAAAGCGTTCCCTGTGGGCCGCGAAGAACCTCGACGCGCTCGACGTCAAACAAAGGCATCGTTTCAAATGTTGAAAGACCGCGGATGCCTTCGTCGATATAGACGGCAATAGGCTTGCTCTGGTTCGCAGAATAGTCGGTTGAAGAAATACCCCGAATAACAAAGTTGGGCGGACCGCCTTCACCGAAGGGAGATGCGACTTGTGTATTTGGCGTAACCTTCATCAAATCGCCAATCTGCACCGCTTGGCGGGCCGCAATCGCCACTTCGCCAAAGGCGGAGACGGCAACCGGAACGTCCTGGAGACGTTGCTCGCGCCGTTGCGCGGTAACAATAATGTCGCCGGAGTCGCCTGCAACCTGCTGCTCTTCCTCGGGCGTTGCGGCATCCTGAGCATAAGCCGCCGAAGAATAAACCAGCGGCAACGAAGCGAGCGAAACTGCCAACGCAGTATGTGCTGAACCGCGTATCAATCGAGCAATCATTTCAATTCTCCCTCTTTATGTATGTCATTCCCACCGATCAGGACTCCATGGCATTCGAATTCCGCCATCCTCCTCCCGCTCGCGAACAAGCACTCCCGCCCAGAGAAGTACGGTTAAACCACCTTTGCTATAATTATCCTACTGCATAATTTATGTCATTGTCAACGTCAATGCAAGCCTATCTTAATTGCCCTCGCGGTCCACTCTGCGCCAAAAAAGCACCTAGAATATAGCATATTATCATTAGTTTATGAAATTTTTTATGGATCGAATCGGAGGAGATATGACCACCTTGCCATCCTGACATAAAATCACCACTCGCATAAATTAGTTGTGGAGAAAAGCAATTTTGCTACTAGTGTGAGTCGTTCGCGACCAGCGCGATTTTCAGGCGACGCAGCGAATGCCAGTTTGCCTGCAGACGATAGCGCAATTGTCTTTGGGGCAGTGCGAACGAGATGGAGGGGTGGATGCAGAAAACGGGAATTGTTGAGCTTCGTTCACGGCGCTATCGATCAGGCATCGGTGTTGCGATCAAGCAGGGGTTGGATGCTCTTTCGTTGAAGCCCTCGAGATCAGAACTGTTGCCGTCAAATTCGGCATCCAATGAAATTATTGGTCGTTCATGGAGGAATATATGACCCAAACAAAGGTCGCCGTCGCATCTGGGTCTGTTCAGCCCGCCGTTGACGGTCAATCCGTTGCGCTTCCGCGCTCTCTGAGCACATTCCGGCTCGCTGTCTTTGTTATCGCGGCCGTCGCGCCACTCGCCTGCGTCATTGGGGTGCTGCCCGTGGCACTTGTGTTCGGTAGTGGCACGGCCCTCCCGCTGGCATTCGTCGTTGCGACGGTCGTCACGGCATTGTTCGCAGTGGGCTATTCCGCTTTCAGTCGCGAAGTGGTGACTGGCGGCGCATTTTACACCTATATCGCGCACGGCCTCGGTCCGGTTGTAGGCTTGGGAGCAGCCGGCGTCGCGGTCGCATCATACACAATGTTTGTGCCAGGGGGATTCAGTTATCTCGGTTATATGATGCAAACCACATTCAGCGACTTGCTCGGATTCGATCTCCACTGGGTCGTTTATTCTCTGGTAGCCTGGGTAATTATCGGTTTCTTGGGCCTTCGCCAGATCGACTTCAGTGCCAGAGTGGTGCTGATCGTCATCCTTATCGAATTCATGCTACTGCTATTTTTCGATGCAATTCTTGTTGGACAGTTGGGCAGCGCGGCTTTCCCGGCTCAATCGCTCGATTTCAGCGGTCTGTTAGGTGGTGCGCCCGGTGTTGCGATCCTGCTCGCGTTTACCTGCTATTTCGGTATCGAGTCCGCTGCACTGTTTTCCGAGGAAGCAAAGTCCCCCCAAAAATCGGTGGCCCGGGCAACTTACATCGCAATCTTCATAATCGGTATCTTCTACTTCATCACTTCGTGGATTACTATAGGTGCAATTGGACCCGACAACATTAAGGGAATTCCCGAAGCAGACGTCGGCCTCGTCTATTTCAAGCTGAGTGATAAGTATGTAAATGACGCATTTACAACTATCATCCAGGCGGCTCTCGTTACCAGCATGTTTGCGACCGTTCTTTCGATGCATAATGTTGCTGCGCGCTATCTGTTCGTGCTTGGCCGTCAGGGCTTTCTGCCCCGCGTGCTCGGTCGCGCGCATCCGGTACACGGCGCGCCAACAGCAGCAAGCGCCTCGATTTCGGTCGTCGCGCTTATTGTCTTTACAAGCGCTGCATTTCTGGGGCTGCACCCAATGCTTGGACTGGGCTTGATCGTTCTTGGTTTTGCGGCGGTAGGTGTAATGTTCATGCAGGCTCTGACCAGTGTTGCGGTTGTGTCCTATTTCCGAAAGCATCCCGAACGTCACCTCTGGCAGCACGTGATCGCGCCGATATTAGCGTTTCTCGGGTTGTTGGTGGCGCTGTACTTCGCGGTGACAAACTTCGAATATCTGAGCGGCAGCCAGAATCCGGTGGTCAATCGCATTCCGATTGGCATACCGTTGGCAATGGCGGCCGGCATAGGGTTCGCGCTTTGGCTCCGCCGTTATCGTCCAGCGAAGTTCGCTGAGATGCAGCTGGACGACCTGTGATGATCTGACATTCAACGGCAGGGCGCGTCAAACATGGCTGCAGTCAACATGTATGTGAATTTTGATCGGATTTTGGATGCATCAATTTTTACGGTCCGACCCCTTTTACCTTGAAGACCAACTGAGTGAAGAAGAACGCATGATCCGCGATGCCGCGCGGGCCTACGCTCAGAACGAGTTGCAGCCCCCGGTTGCCGAGGCTTTTGCTCAGGAACACACCGATACCGCGATTTTTTCGGAAATGGGGCGCAAGGGTTGCTCGGCATCACCATTCCCGAGGCATTCGGGGGCACGGGTGCAAGTTATGTGAGCTATGGCCTCGTCACCCGGGAGGTTGAGCGTGTCGACTCCGGCTATCGTTCGATGATGTCGGTGCAATCCTCATTGGTCATGTACCCGATCCATGCGTTCGGCTCGGAAGAGCAGAAGGCGAAGTATCTGCCCGGCCTGACAAGCGGCGAACTGATCGGTTGCTTTGGCCTCACCGAACCGGATGCAGGATCCGATCCGGCTGGAATGAAAACCCGAGCGCGCAAGGTCGATGGAGGATACGTGCTGACGGGAGCCAAGACCTGGATCTCGAACGCTCCGATCGCCGACGTCTTCATTGTGTGGGCGACTTCGGAAGTTCATGGCGGGAAGATCCGCGGGTTTATCCTTGAAAAGGGAATCAAGGGTCTCGACGCCCCCAAGATATCTGGAAAATTGTCACTTCGCGCCTCGATCACGGGCATGATCATGATGGACGAGGTCTTCGTACCGGATGATGCCCTGCTACCAGGCGTCGAGGGGATTCGCGGGCCATTCAGTTGCCTCAACTGCGCCCGCTACGGCATCAGCTGGGGTGCGCTTGGAGCGGCCGAGTTTTGCTATGCCGCTGCCTGCCAATATGGGCTGGATCGAAAACAGTTTGAACGACCGCTGGCGGCAACCCAGCTCTGTCAGAAGAAGTTGGCGGATATGGCAACTTACATCGCCTTGGGTCTGCAGGCGAGTCTGCGGGTGGGCCACCTGATGGACGACGATCGCTTCGCACCCGAGATAATCTCGATGGTCAAGCGCAACAATGTCGGCAGGGCGCTGGACATTGCGCGCGCCGCTCGCGACATGCATGGTGGAAATGGTATTTCAGAAGAATATCAGGTCATCCGCCATATGGTCAACCTCGAGACGGTCAACACCTACGAGGGTACCCATGATGTCCACGCCCTGATTATCGGCAGGGCCATCACGGGGATCGCGGCTTTCTGATGCAGCAAGAAACCGCGAGCGTAAACCAGCCGCTCAAGGGCCTAAGGGTCCTTGAACTGGCCCGAATTCTGGCCGGCCCGTGGGCCGGACAGCTCCTCGGGGATCTTGGCGCGGACGTATTGAAGGTAGAAAGTCCGGACGGCGACGACACGCGCCGATGGGGGCCGCCATTTATCGACAATGGCAACGGGACACATGACGCAGCTTATTTCCACGCCTGCAATCGCGGGAAGCGTTCGATTACCGCCGACTTCGGCAGGCCCGAGATCTCGAGGAGGTGCGCCGCCTGGCGATCGAAGCCGATGTCGTTTTCGAAAATTTTAAGGTGGGCGGTCTGGCCAAGTTCGGGCTGGACTATGCAAGCCTCTCGGCCCTGAACCCCCGCCTCATATATTGCTCCATCAGTGGCTTTGGTCAGGACGGTCCTTATGCCGCTCGTGCCGGCTATGATTTCATCGTGCAGGGTCTGAGCGGGATCATGGACCTTACAGGCGAACCCGCCGGCGCACCGCAGAAAATCGGCGTGGCATTGGCTGACATCGTGACCGGCCTATATGCCGTCATCGGCATCCAGGCCGCCCTCACGCGCCGTGAACGGACCGGCCGCGGTGACCATGTGGATGTTGCCCTGCTTGACTGCATGACCGGTGTTCTTGCCAATCAAGCGATGAACTACCTGGCGACGCAGGAAAATCCGGTCCGACTGGGCAACGCACATCCGAATATCGCACCCTATGCAGTGTTCCCGGCCAAGGATGGCTGGCTAATACTTGCGGTGGGCAACGATGGTCAGTTTGACCGCTTTTGCAAAGTAGTCGGACTCGACGAACTATCGGCGTCGTCTTCATTCGCGACCAATTCTTCGCGGGTAGCCAACCGGGACGAATTGACCACCATCATCAGCGCAATCACGCAAAATTGGTTGCGTGACGACTTACTGGGTGCGCTGGAGGCCGCGACGGTACCAGCTGGCCCAATCAATACAGTTGCCCAGGTGTTGGCTGATCCCCAGATTACGGCGCGCGGACTGGTAAGACGATTTGATCGAGCCGGCGCGTCCCCGGTCGAGGGGATACGCACGCCGCTTATATTTGAGCATGCCGGCCTGTCACTCGACTGCGGATCGCCCTTGCTAGGACGAGATCAGCCCTGCTGGCTTTGAAGGTCAGTACTCCCCGAGGCAGCGATCGTCACATTGGACGCATTGCAGCACTAGGAAACAACCAGCGCCCGCCGCAAATCTAAGCCAACGTCACTCCTTGTTACGCTTGTTCGGCGACCGATGAAAGCGGGTTCGGGCGATCGACTGAAGCACCTCGCCGTCCCCACATCGAGCGCGATTGGCCCAACAAAGACACGATGACACCGCCCCGCCCGCCGACCGCGCCTACTTTGCAGTAAGCTTGCCGGCCGAACAGGAGGAGTTCTCGGCTTCCGGCCGCGAGTGATGATCGCAACGTCGAGAATGTCATAGCCGACATAGTCGAAGGCGTCTGCAAGGACCGGAAATATCCAGCAAAGGGCCGGAAAGCCAATCGGCCCGGCTCTGGAAGACAGACTAATGAGCCTTGTACATGACCTGAGGGTGCACCGCGTGCAGCGCCCCCGAACTTGATCGGGAAGACCCTTGACATCGTGCGGCGGTTCAATACCGCGATGGGCTTCCCAGAAGCAATCAGTTGCCGAAGCCACCTGCTTGCCACATCTCCCGCACTACTCGCCAACCATGAACTGTACGCTTCAGCACGAAAAGCTGGCGAATCGTCTCTTGCTTCGTGGTCGCGGGCGGGTTAGGCTGACAAGTCAATACCGCAAACACCGAAGCCATGTCCCGGTCCGACGAGACAACAGTATCCTGCACGGCAAAGGCGCAGCCCTTATTGCCATTGGGGCCAAGATAAGCAAACCAGTCGTCAAGAGCTTTTACGGACGCCTCGATCCCACGCCTCGCCGCAACATCCCCCTCGCCGGTGATAATCACATCGTGGCTATAAAATCGCTCTGCGAGTTCGGTCGACGTCAAACCATCACGATTGGCCTGATCTTGGTCGGCGTAGAAGGCATGGAGCTCCTGGACGACATCGGCTGGCGCCGCTTGCACAGGCGTTTCGTGCGCCGCCGCTGATAGCGAAGGGGCACACATCAATGCGAGCAGAGCCAAGCGCGTCTTAAGGTTACAGGTCATATAATCTCCTCATTTCCCTGTGACAATACGGCAGCTTACTGGGCCGCATATAATTAATTCTACACCGAGATAATTATCTGTCTGCGATTTGGGTGTCAAGCGAGGATTGGCGGTTGGGCGGCACGCCTGGAAAGTCCCCATTCCATATCGGGCCTCACAGCCCGGCCAAACCACTATCGCGGCGGGCGGGGCATAAGCAGCTAGATCTGCCGCATCCCTCGCGCCACTGCTGAAAATCCCGGCCACGCCAAAAGGAGACACGCCAAATCGAGTTCAGGTCGCCAATGAGCCGTAATCCTGCTCGAAAGACACCTGGGATGACATCGAGCCGCCTTGCCGCGCCGACGTCCTCTCCGCCCGCAGACGAAAGTTTCGAATCGCCAAACCACGGTATGGTCTTGTCGGGCAGAGTGCGAGGGCCATGTCCTATGAAGATGCGCGAGGCCACGACATCGCCAAGACTCGCATCGACCCGCAGTGAGCGCGCCGCGAGAATCTTTTCCTCATGTCGCTCGTCTCGCAGTGCAAGCCCATAATTCGTCGATTGCAGAATTGATTTGCATGTCGGATCGTGGCGGAATATAAGCCGTAGTCTCGCCGCGACGCGTTCAACCGGACCGACCCGGGTGCCGCACATAGCGGGCAGGTAATGAACCGCATTGCGAAGGTGGAATGGATGGATAGCGGGCTCGGCGTGCGGCCGGTAAAGACATTGGCTATCGCGTGCATCCTTTACGCGCTTTCGATCATCCTGATCAATATCGCGCCATTCTTTGTCGGGCTCTACGTCGATACGCTTCACATAAGCTTGAGCGAAGCGGGGTTTGTCCAAACCATTGATCAAGCAGGCGGCATCATCGGGGCCGTCCTAGGCTTCTTTCTCATGCCGCGCCTCTCCTGGCGGACGCTGTCATTTTGCGCTGCGTTCGTGGCAACGATGGCCAATGCGGCAACGGCGTTGGCCGACAGTTACGTACTTCTGTGCCTGATCAGGTTTGTCGCAGGGTTTGCGGTAGTCCTGTTGACTACAGTCTCCGCATGCACCCTGGCCCGCGCGCGCGTCCCGGACCGTGCATTTGGGTTTGGACTGATGCTCGGCATGCTTCTTTCCGCCGTCGCGATCTGGGTGCTGGATGCGATAAGGACGGATTTTGGCTACAGCGCAAGCTTGGGATCGGGTGCTCTGTGGCTTTGCATCGCCGCGGGCCTTGCGCTGATGCTTCCTCGCGACCTGCGCGGGCGGACAGATAAGGCAGGCGCCTTCAGCGCCGACCCGGAACAGGCAAATATGCGCGTACTCGGCAAGGTCGGCCTCATCGCGCTGCTACTCTTTTCCATAAGCGCCAACGTCGGCTTCAGCTTTACCGAACGGGTAGGACTGGACAACGGCTTGGCGCCGAGCGCTATAGCCAGATCCTTCGCGATCGGCTGCATATTTTCCTTGGCCGGTTGCCTTTTGCCGACGATATTCGGTGCAGCTGGCGGGCGGATAAAATGGCTGTCTATAACGACTGCGTTTTTCATCATTGCACTTTGGCTCTTCTACACGGCCACAACAATTACCCTATATATTGTCGCCTTCTCCATATATCTTTCGGTATTCAATATGGGCCTTGCCTACTATATGTCCGTGGTAGCGGAAAATGATCCCGAGGAACATTATACGCGGGCGATATATATCGTAAATGTTACCGCTCAATCGCTTGGCCCCGCCATTGGCGCCCTGATACTGATAGGTTATCCTATCACCATTGTGTTCTTGATTGCTCCTATAACCGCAATAGGTGCCCTGCTCTTGGTAGCTTTTTATACATCGCGGCAGCCGCGCAATTTGCCGGCATCCCTCTAGATTGGCCGGAAGCGTGACTGGGACTTGGCGGGTCGCCCTAGTTCGGCGTGGCAATGGTTCAACTTTGGAAAGGTAAGATCATTGGCGAGTTCAAACGACCAGGATTTGGTCGACCCGGTAAAGATTTTTGACTTCGGCAGCACATCGATGCTCGATTCCTCCGATCTGTGGGCGACGCTCTAATGGCAGCGGCAGCTGATGATTCGACGCCCCACGGGTCCGGTGACCGTTCATCGCCGCCGCATGCCGGAAAGTCCTTCTGGATTCGTGACTTTGGCGCCTATTCTTCAAATCCCGACCTGGATACGGATATACACTGCGACATCCTCGTCATCGGCGGTGGCATTGCAGGCCTTTCATCGGCCTGGCATGCCGCAAAAAGCGGCTTGGGCAAGGTTGTCCTGATCGAGAGCGAGGTCATCGGCTTCGGAGCGAGCGGCCGCGCGGCGGGCTGGATCATGCCCCAGTTCGGGATGGACCAATTGTCCATCCGCAAGGCATATGGCGTCGAGCGTTCCAGAGCGGCCTTCGCATATTGTCGGCGCGCAACCGCTTATACGCGCGAGATCATCGAGCAAAACGGCATCGAAAGCGATTATCGCGCGCCCGGCCTTATGCGGGTGGCCTTTGACGACCGTTGGGTGGACGATCTCCATGACCTGTATTCCACCTACCAGGATATCGGTGTGGATACGGTGTCATGGCTGACCGCACCGGACGTTCAGGCCCATTATAACGGAAATAGCAACTTCAAAGCGGCCATCTCCGACACGGACCTTGGCTTGCTCAACCCCTGCAAACAGGTGCGCGCGCTCAAGGCTCTGGCCGAAGCGGCGGGCGTTACGGTCTATGAAAACACCTCCGCGACACATATCGAGCGAAGGCCGGGCGGCGTATGGGTCATTACGCCGGGCGGCTCGATTCAGGCGAGCAAGGTGGTGATTGCCACAAATGCTTTCACGCACCAACTGCAAGGGCCAGTGGGCCGAGAACTCGCTTCGTACCAGGCGCCGGTATTCGCGCGCGGCGCGGTAACGGAGCGGCTTTCGGACAAGCAGTGGGCCGAAGTTGGCTGGGAGCAGGGTAATGCGATCGAGAGCTCGCTTGACCTGTTTCACTATATGGCGCCCACCGCCGACCAACGTATCCAGTTCTACTTCATCTATTATGGCGGCCATCCCGTTCGCAATGAGATGGAACCGGCGGTCAGCGCCAAGGGTTCGGACGTCTCGCTGGCACATCTGAAACGCATATTCCCGGCTCTCCGAGACGTCCGGTTGGAGCATAATTGGGGCGGGCACATGTCGGCCACGCGCGACATGGTCCCTCACTTGACGAGTATCGGTGATCAGCGCGTTATCTACATCGGCGGCTGCTGGGGCCATGGCCTTGCCATCAACCACCTGCATGGCCAGACAGTGGCAGACATGTTGGCGGAACGGTCAACGGACCTCACCGATTTCTGGATTGTCGACCGGAAGCCCAAGAGTTGGCCGGTCTGGCCTCTCGATTTTATCGGCAAGCAACTCGCCTGGTCTTTGCTCAAGCGCAAAGTGCGTAAGCAGATACGGGGGTCCATTTTCGAGGGATGCGACGGCGATCTCCAGGAATAAGGGCTGCCTGCGACGGGCAGCTTGTCGCCGACCAGGAGCGTCTGCCGCATCGTCTCCGGCAAAAGCCCCTCCCCCTCTCGCCGCGATCACACCGCGTGACGCACAACAAAACGGGTCGGATCCATCCCTTCACGCTCAAAAGGGAGCTTGAATCGCCTTTTTCCGAAAATGAAGCGATCCATTGACCACAAGCCTAACGCCTGCTCGCAAACTGGTCCCACCCGTTCGGGTCGCGGACGAAAGGTTTTTCGATCAAATAGTTAATATCGCCGATTGGCGTTTGGTCCATCTCTCGACCGAACCGATGACCTGAATGGACCGCATCAGCGACTGTGCCTGGCGCAAAACAGTCACCAATTGCGTGGACGGTGAACATCGGTGAGTTCTCTGCAACTGTTTTACGTAAATCGTGAAGCAAGCCGTCGTTCGGTGACCGTAGGCAGATCATAACCACAATCGCCGCGGGCAAACGGATTGCTTTGCCGGTATAGATACAATGAGCCTCCACCTCGTCGGCACCGATCTCGACCAGGCGTCTCGCTGTAACAAGCTTCACGCCGAGTTTAAGCAGGGTCTGGTGAACGGCCTCTCGCTCGGATGTATATTTGAGCAGCGGGGAAGGTTCCGGATCAGGGGTAAGGAGCGTGACATCCAGCCCTTGCTTGGCAAGCTTCTCGGCGATTACACCTCCAAGATAATAGCCTTCATCGTCATTTATAACGACCGGCCCTTCGATCGTCCGGCCCGCCATCACGTCATCGGGCGTGATGACGTGCGGCTGGTCCCAACCGTTGACGGGAAATCTGTTCGCTTTGCCGATTCCGTCCCGGTCCCATGTCGATCCGGTTGCGACGACTATCGTTGTGAAGTCGAAATCGGCCACATCGGAAGCTTGAATTTCGCTTCCGAGGTAAATGTCGACATTCGCCAGCTTATGGATCTGACCAATTCGATAATCGGCTACGCGCCGGTAGGTGGACAGACCGGGAAGCGCCGATTCAAGCACGGAGCGTCCACCCAGAAAATTGCTCCGTTCCGAAAGCGCAACAGAATAGCCACGCCTTCCAAGCGTGAGAGTCGCTTCGAGTCCTGCCGGGCCGCCCCCAATTACCAGGATGCGTTCATCGGACATTTTTGCCGGAACCCGCTCCGGGTGCCAGCCGCGCCGCCACTCTTCGCCGGTTGTCGGGTTTTGCGTGCAACGAATTGCGCCGCCCATATATTGCATGGAAAGGCACGTGTTGCAGCCTATGCACTCACGAATATCCTCGATGCGGCCTTCTTCTATTTTCTTTGGCAGAAAAGGGTCGGCAATCGACGGACGCGCCGCACCGATCAGATCGACCAACCCATTTTTGATGAGCGACACCATGCGATCTGGCGACGTGTATCTCCCGACAGCGACCACCGGCTTGCTTGTCACCTGTTTCACGAAGGCAGTGAATGGCTCCTGCCACCCTTCGTCGGCAAAGCGGGCAGTCATCACATCGAGATTGATGTTCTGAACATTGACATCCCACAGATCGGGCAGCTCGGCCAGCATCTCGACGACCCGCCGACCATCGCCGCTACAGGTGTAACCCGCATCGCCAAGGCCTTCGTCCACCCCAAAACGGACGGCAACGGCACAGTCGGATCCGATCTCTTCTTTGGTGTCCTCGATCAACTCACGCAAAAGCCTGGCGCGATTCTCGATAACGCCCCCATATTCATCCGTTCGCCGGTTGACACGCTGCGTAATAAAGTCGCCGGGCAAGCCCATCATGTGGCTTGCGTAAACATATACGATGTCGAAGCCGATATCGCGTGCGCGCCGGGCAGCAGCGCGGTGCCATCTTCTGACATCGCTGATATCCTGCTTGTCCATCTGCCGGACGACAGCTGGTACATCCATTGCCGGCCTGGGCGAGGCCGACATCGGGCGTTCTCTGGACATGCGGTTTCCGGCCAGGGCACCCTGATGGGTCAATTCGCACCCGGCAAGGGCGCCATGCTTTTGAACCGCCTCGACCATGAGCTGAAGCCCAGGCTTGTCATCGTCCGACCAGAGCCGCTCCCCACCGCTGGGGGACGAATCCGAAGAAGGATGGATCATACAGAGTTCGGTGTTCACGACGCCCCATCCGCCTTCGGCCTTTATCTCCCGAAATTTTGCGGTAGCGTGCGGAGAAAATGTACCAAGCGCCGTACAATGCGGAACCTGATAAAAGCGATTTTTGGTGGTCTTGGGCCCGATTTTCACGGACTCGAAGAGAATATCAAATCGTGGATCGCGCATCTTGCCATCTCCTTCTGTTTACCGTTCCCACCGGTCGCAAATATCCCCGGCAGACCAACGCCGCAGCCTAGTCACAGTGCCGACGATCTTTCCGCCATGGGGCGCCTCAGTGACGAGCAGCCCCGGTCAGTGAGCATATCAACCTGCAACCTTCGTGCCCCACCACCCCGCTACGGTAACTCGAGCCGATCCAGCCGCATCGTCGGCGCAGCGGTCGGCAGTCGCCACGACGGTGAGCAATCCTCGCGCTACTTCGCCGCAGATCAGTCCGATTACCGCTCAAAACGCGAAAAACGATAGGGTTTGGGATCAATGATCGGGGTCGAACCCATCAGTATATCGGCGGCAAGTTCGCCCGCCGCCGGAGCTGTACCGAAGCCGTGTCCCGAGAATCCAGAGCAGACAATCAATCCTGCAATTTCCGAAACCTGATCGATTACCGGCAGGGAATCGGGCGTCACATCCACTGTTCCTGCCCAAAGTTCCGCGATCTCGGCATCGTCGAATATAGGCCAGGCCGCGCGCAGTGCGACAAAGGCTTCGTGGATGGCGCCCTCGTCAACAGCGGGATCCTTGATTCTCATGCGCTCAAAGGGTGAAATTCTTCCGGATTTCCAACGACGAGGTAGCGTTAGGTCGTCGATGAAGTCGCGTCCGAACGCCAGACGCAGATAGCGGCCCTGCGATCGAAGCGACGACAAATATTTACGCCCAATAAGCAAATGATCGAACGTAATCGGGGCTTTGATGGCGCTGCGCTGGGTTATTACAAATCCACCGTCTGCGCGCTTGCGAAAAGAGAAATCCGGTCCGCCAACCGCGATCTCGGTGGGGCCATCCATGGGAACAGTGCGTGCCACGGAAACCGTGAGCGGCAGGGTCGGCAGGTCGATGCCGAGGTTCCCAAGGAAGCGCCGGGACCATAAGCCGCCTGCAAGCAGGACCGTATCGCAGCCGATTTCGCCGCGTTCCGTAACCACCCCGGTAACCCGCCCCGCAGAGCGGACGAGTGAGCGCACGGCACAATTCTCGACGATAATGGCTCCCATCGCCATTGCAGCGCGCGCAATAGCCGACGCCGCGAGCGATGGCTCGGCGCGCCCATCGGACGGCGTGTATATACCGCCGGCCCAATTTCCCCGCCCCCCAGGCACCAGTCGATCGATCTCGCCAGGGGTCAGAAGGCGCGAGTCGAGATCGAGAGGTTCCACGGAATGGATCCAGGCTTCATGAGCCTCCATTTCTGCCTCGTTCCTGGCAAGAAAAAGAATGCCCGCTTCTCGATAGCCGACATCTGTTCCCACCCTTTCCGGAAGGCGAGCCCAGAGGCGATCGGACGCGACGGCGAGGGGCACATCGGCCGGAGCGCGACTCGTCTTGCGAATCCAGCCCTGGTTGCGTGACGATTGTTCGCCGGCGACCACGCCCTTCTCAAGCACGATGACAGGAATACCGCGCTCACTGAGTGTAAGCGCCGCGACCAGACCGACAATCCATAGCACCCGCTCGGCAATCGGTTGGCCCGCGATCGCCTCATACTGCGGCCACACGTCGGCCATGACGACGGTCAGAACCGCGATCAGCACATCGTCCTTGTCCGCGAAGTACCAGTAGATGGTG
>JALREL010000138.1 GCA_023262005.1 Sphingorhabdus sp.
GTTACAGCGCCGGTTTCGCCGTTCAGAGGGATGTCGACAATGCGGCCTTCATGACGGACAACACCGCGCGCCTCGGAATATTTGCGCAACATGGCGGCATAAAGCCCGGCATCGAAATGATAGGCATAAGTGGGTGCGCCCAACGGCGCTTGCGGCAGCGGGTCGTTACGCGAAAAACGGTTCGCCCGCGCGGTGCATTCGGAAAGGCTGTAATGATCAAGCGTGCGGGCCTTGCCGCGCGCCTTGGCCTGCAACCAATAGTGGTGAAAAGGAATAAGGCCCAGATCGCGCCCTACATGCCCAAATGCATGCATGTAGCGCTGACCCGGTGCGCGCCAGCCATCAAATTCGATGCCCAGTTTGAACGTGCCCTTGGTCGCTTTCAGGAATTCGTTTTCATCGATTCCCAATACGCCGTTGAACAACAATATCTGCGGAATAGTGGCTTCGCCGACCCCGACAGTTCCAATCTGGTCGGATTCGACAAGGGTAATCTGCCAATCGGGTGTCAGAAGCCGTGACAATGCTGCAGCGGCCATCCAGCCTGCAGATCCGCCTCCAACAATGACTATGCGCATCGGTCCTGCCTGCCTCGTTTGCGGAGCCGCTATGGCCCGAAAATGAAAGGGGCGCCACCGATGGCAGCGCCCCCAAGGTTAGGTATCAGAACTTGAAGGTAATGCCAGCCTGGTAACGGCGGCCATAGGTCTGATAATCGATCACTTCGAGCGGAGCGCCCGGATTGATGGTCGAGAAGGCTTCGTTCGTCAGGTTCTGACCCTGGATGAACAGCGACAGGCCTTCAAGGCTGCTGCCCGGCTGGAAGTCATAGCCCAACTGAGCGTCGACGATCATTTCACCGCGCGCACGGCGGCGGACACGGTTGCCACCGAAGCCGGACAGTTCGCCCTGGAAGGTCGAACGGTAACGGACGCTACCACGGGCGCTGAAGCCATTCTTTTCGAAATAGGCCGTGCCGTTGGCAACCCAGCGCGAATAGCCATCAATGTCGCCATAAGGCTGACCCGGAGCCGGACGCAGCTTGCTCTTGGTGTAAGAGACACCGCCGGTTACGCCAAAGCCTTCAAGCGAGGGCGTAAAGGTTTCGAACGGAAGCGTACCAGCAAGTTCGACACCGTAGATCTTGCCACCGTCACCATTGAGCGGCGCGTTGAGTGTACCAATGCGCGACGGAACGACTTCGGCACCCAGCGGGAAGCCGGTGTAATCGAACGGGAATTCCGCGTTGTAGATCCAGTTCAGCAATTTCTTGTAGAAGAGCTGCGCAGCGACATAACCCTTTGTACCGAAATATTTTTCGAAGGTCAGGTCAGCAGCGTTCGCCCGGATCGGTTCAAGGAACGGGTTACCGCCACCGCCACGGATGACGGGGGTCGGGCCGCTACGATCGACGCCATAGCCGATCGACACGCGCATCTGATCCATGCGCGGACGCTGGATTTCGCGAGCGAGGCCGACGCGGATGACAAAGTCGCTAGCCGTACGGAGCGAGAGGTTGAGGCTCGGCAGCCAGTCAGTGTAGCTGGTTCCCAGCGTTGTGGGGGTCGCCACACCGTTGAAGAACAGCGCACCGGTGCTGCTCTGTTCAGCCTTGATCACCTGAACGCCGACATTACCGGTCAGCTGGCTCGAACCGAGTTCGGTATCGATCGCAGCCTGCAGGTAGCCGGTGATCAGCTCTTCATCGACGACATAGTTTTTCGAAATGACGTCCTGAACCGCGTTCGGCACCAGACGGTAGATTCCACCTTCAAGGAGTTCCTGCGGATCATAGCTGATGACCGGGCCAAGGCCGAGATAGTTCAGGTTGGTCGGACGCAGCAGATACTGGTCGGGAACGCGAAGATCAGCCGCACCGCTTGCAAGGACGACAAAATATTCGTCCGCATAAAGCGACTTGCCGCGATCATTGTAAGCGACGCCCGCGCGTACCGCTGAGAAGAAGCCGTCCAGTTCCTTTTCGAGGTCGAAACGAACGGTGGTCAGTTCGTCGTCAACAAGGCGGTCATTGTAATAACCATCCTGGCCGCCCGCGATGCCACCCCAGCCCATCGGAGAGGTCAGGCGGATCAGGTTCGGATCGGAATAGTTGAGCGTCGGACGGAACACAGTTCCGGTGGTGCTTTGCGTGAAACCAATGGTGTCACGAGCGCCAACGCCTTGGCCACGGCCGGTACCAGCGTTGGATTCAAAAATAAGCTCGTTACGATCGGTACGCGAGGTACCCCAGTCAAAGGTCGCATTCCAGCCATTGCCGATATCCCAATCGACGTTGAAGCCGCTCGAGAAAAGGTCAGCCGAACGGACCAGCTTGTGGTTGTTCACAACCGCTTCGATGTTGGTGAAGGTGCCATTGACGATATGGCCGTCCTGCACGGTGTAACCCGGGTTGATACCCGCCGAAGTCCAGCCAAAAGCGCTCGACAGCGGAAGCTCGATACCGCGCTTGATGATATCGTCATCAAACTTCGAGTAGAACAGGTCTGCAGTGATGCGGACATTGTCCGAAAGGTCGCCCTGCAACGTACCGCCAAGGCCGAAACGCTTCAGGTTGGTCGAGGTGACGAACGACTTGTTACCGGCAATCAGGCGCGCGCCGGAGAAATCATTGTAACCCCAAGCGTTATATTCCTGAACCTGGTAGGATTCGTCGACATAGTTGGCGGTCAGCGCGATACCGACAGTGTCGCCACCGAACTGGTCGATATAGGTTGCGTTGACGCGATAGCCCTTGTCGTTCGAACCTGCGTTGAGCTTGCCCAGATCGGTAAGGCTGCCCTTCACGCCAAATGCAAGAACGCGCTTGCCGGTTTCCAGCGGGCGCGCGGTGCGGATATCGACGGTGCCAACAAGGCCCTGACCGATGATGTTTGCCGAAGGTGTCTTGTAGACATTGACTTGGCTGACCATTTCCGAGGGATATTGGTCAAATTCGACGGCGCGGTTGTCACCGGTCGAGGTCTGTTCACGACCATTCAGCAGGGTCTGCGAAAGATCGGGGCCGAAACCACGGATCGAGATGAAGGCCGAACGGCCGTTCAGGCGCTGCGAGGTGAGACCCGGCAGGCGAGCGATCGATTCAGCGATCGACGCGTCAGGCAGCTTGCCGATATCTTCCGCCGAAACCGATTCAACGATCTGTTCGGCGTTCTTCTTTTCGGCGACAGCGCTTTCCAGTGCTGCGCGGAAGCCGGTTACGACAATCGCCTCTTCTTCATCGGCGACTTCTTCGGCCGCAGCATCTTGTGCATATGCTGCACCCGGCAGCGCAGCAAAAGCGGCAAGCGCCAGCGCGGTTGCACTGGTCGTTTGCGCCAAGCGCGCACGTACTTCATTCGTTTTCCACGAAGCAGACATCCTGTATCCCCTCATATGCGGCCCAGTCGTTGCTGCACCGCTTGTTGCAACTTCAAATGCATGACCACCCAGTCTGGCCATCACCATTCAAATACTACGCGCGCCGCAGCGAATGACAGTTATTCACATACGTATTCAGAATTATGCGGTAACGACGTTGCACGAATGCCGCACCCTGCTTATGGAATGTCGCAGGAGAGCCGGTCGCAACATATGCCACCACATAAGCCTACGTCTTTTGACATCGCGCAACTCGCCGGGGTTTCGCAGCCTACGGTTTCGCGTGCACTCCGTGGCAGCCCTTCTGTATCCGAACAAACACGCAAACGGATCGAGGCAATTGCACAGCAGCTCAATTACAAAGTCGACAAGAATGCATCGAGTTTGCGCACCCAGCGCTCCAACACGCTGGCACTTTTATTCTTTGAGGACCCCACACCCGACGAAACGGGCATCAATCCGTTCTTCCTTTCAATGCTGGCTTCAATCACGCGCACGGCCGCACGGCGGAACCATGACCTTCTGATTTCCTTCCAGCAACTCTCCGCCAACTGGCATGTCGACTATGAGGATAGCCGCAAGGCGGACGGCATCATCTTGCTCGGCTATGGCGATTATGAACTCTACCGCCCGAAACTCGAACAACTTGTCGAACAGGGCACCCATTTTGTCCGCTGGGGGCTCGCCGGCGGGCAGGATGAAATGGGTACAACCATCGGTTGCGACAATCTCGATGGCGGCCGACTGGCGGCGGAACATCTGATTACCCACGGCCGTAAAAATATCGCCTTTCTCGGCGATGCTTCAGAGCATTCGCCAGAATTTCGTGATCGCTATCTGGGAGCCAAGAAGGCCTGGACCGCGGCGGGCGTTTCGACCTCGAAAGACCTGCAGGTCAATGCCATCAACACCGAACAATCCGGCTATGATGCCGCGCAGCAATTGATCGCGAGTGGTGTGAAATTCGATGCTATCTTTGCCGCGAGTGACCTGATTGCCATCGGGGCTATCCGTGCCGTGGAAGAGGCTGGCCTTTCCATTCCGTCAGATGTTGCCGTGATCGGTTTTGACGATATCCCGGCTGCCAGCCTTGCGCACCCACCACTCACTACCGTCCAGCAGGACTATCGCTTGGCGGGCGAAGTGCTGGTCGATACCTTGCTCAAGCTGATCGAAGGCAAGAGTGCCGAGGGCAAAACGCTTCCAGCCAAGCTCATTGTCCGCAAATCCTGTGGAGCGCATTAAGCGAACGTATTCGTATACGTAACGGATGGCGTGACCCCATCATATTGCCGCGCCGCGATTTCGCTGCCAACCTGCGGCAAAATAAAGTGGGGAGAGGATGATGGAAAAGCCGCGTCAGGGCTTTTGGGGCCTTTGGAACATTTCGTTTGGCTTCTTCGGAATCCAGATTGGATTCGCGTTGCAGAACGCGAACATGTCGCGCATTTTCCAGTCACTCGGCGAGAGCCTGGATAATCTGACTGCGCTGTGGATCGCGGCCCCACTTACAGGCCTGCTCGTCCAGCCGATCATCGGACATATGAGCGACCGGACCTGGCTCGGCAAATTGGGACGCCGCCGTCCTTATTTCCTTGCCGGTGCGATCATGGCCTCGCTCGCTTTGTTTGTGATGCCCTTGGCCCCTGCCCTATGGTTTGCGGCCGTGATGCTCTGGATATTGGACGCTTCGATCAATGTATCGATGGAACCCTTCCGCGCATTTGTTGGCGATATGCTGCGCAAGGACCAGCATACGGCAGGATATTCGCTACAAACTGCATTCATTGGTGCGGGCGCGGTAGTCGGCTCGATCTTCCCTTGGGTATTGGACCATCTGGGCGTTGCGAATGAAGTCGCTGGCGGCGGCATCCCCGACACGGTCAAATACAGCTTCTGGTTTGGCGGGTTGATCTACCTGCTTTCCGTTTTGTGGACGGTGTTCAGCACCACCGAATTTAGTCCAGAAGAGTTGCGCGCGTTCGGGCAGGAAGATGCCGAAGGCGATGACTCCACCATCCGTGCCCTCGCTGCCCGATCGTCCAACAGCGCTTTGATCTGGGTCGTGCTGGGCTTTGCGGTCGCGGCGGTCGTTGCCTATGAGGACCTTGAGAAGGAAGTTTACCTGCTCGGCGCACTGATGGCGGGCTATGGCCTTGCGAGCCTTGTCGCCATCCAACTGGCCAAAGGCGGCCGCAGCAACAACATGCTGAGCCACATCGTCGGCGATTTCTCGGGAATGCCGGAAATCATGAAGAAGCTGGCCCTCGCCCAGTTCTTCAGCTGGTCGGCATTGTTCATCATGTGGATCTATACCACGCCGGTGGTTGCCCAATATGTTTTTGGTTCGAGTGACCCGGCTTCGGCGGCCTATAACGAAGGCGGCAACTGGGTGGGCATCCTTTTCGCGGTCTACAATGGCGTCGCTGCTCTGGCCGCCTTGTTCCTGCTTCCCAAATTGGCGGCCCGTTTCGGCAAGGTCAAAACACACATGGCTTGCCTGCTTGCCGGATCGGCAGGCTTTGCAGCCTTCCTGTTCATCCGCGATCCGCAAATGCTGCTGCTCGCCGAAATCGGTATTGGCATCGCATGGGCATCGATCCTCGCCATGCCTTACGCCATCCTCGCTTCCAGCCTGCCGCAGGGCAAGCTTGGCATCTATATGGGGCTGTTCAACGTCTTCATCGTTGTACCGCAATTGCTGGTGGCGACGGTGATGGGCACGATCCTGAAGGCGTTTTTCCCGACCGAGCCGATCTGGACCATGGCCTTTGCCGCCGTCGTCATGGCGCTGGCAGCGCTGGCAACGTTGCGGGTGAAGGAGCCCGCTTAAGCGCGGGCCCAGATCCTGCGCCCGCCAGCATCGGCAACAACCGCGCCGGGAGTGCCCACCGGTTCGCTCTTGCCGCTGGTAAGGAACTCAACCATCGCGCCGTCCGCTACATCAACATGTGCGAGCGTGCGGTCGCCGCTCGGGGTGCGTGCCACCACCACCCCGCCCTTGGGGCTGCCATCGCGGCCATAGAATATGGTGTAGGTTTCCACCGTGCCGGTGCCGACATAGTCCTTGTCG
>JALREL010000029.1 GCA_023262005.1 Sphingorhabdus sp.
TAATTGGGGTGGCGGGTATAGCGCCACAGGCCGGTGTCGAGCACCTTGCCTTTGTTTGCGGGGTTGCTGCGGAAGGCCTTCAACTGTGCGTCGCCGACGGTTTCAAAGATGATCCCGATCATCGCAATGACGACACCCGCCCAGGCGATCGGGCCCATGACCCAGCGTCCGCCTTCGCTCGCCCAGATACCAAGCTGTGCCGGCAGCGAGGTGATGAACAGCAACGGTGCCTGCGTCAGGAATACCATCAGCAGCGCGGTCTTCGCCCAGCTCCACCCCTTGGTTTCCATCGCATGGCCCATGATTTTCTTGTAGCGCGGGTCTTCACCCTCGCGCCGCCAACGGGTGATGAGGTGGACGGCAAGCCGCACGCCCCAGATAGTGGTGAGCGCCAGCAGCACATCGGCGCGGCGGCCATTGCCATCGATCTGCATCCAGCTTGCCCAGGCAAGGATGACCATCCCAAACGCCCAGAATGCATCGATGAACGAGACGTCACGGATTTTGACCGAATAGGCCCAGAGCAAGAGGATCGCTGCCATCAACACCGCAAGGTTGATTGCCAGCATGGTCAATGCACCACTCATGTTTCGCTCTCCCCGGTTATGCTCGCCATCTGCTTCGATGGAAATTTGGGCGTCACCTTGGCATAAACCTCGGCAACCTTCGCCATGTCGGCTTCATAGTCGCCGGTCGGCCAGATCAGCGGGCCAAGCCCGCCGGTTTTCTTGCCATAATCCATCATGCCGACGACCATCGGGACATTGGCCCCCATGGCGATATGGTAGAAACCGGTTTTCCATTTGCGCACTGCACCGCGTGTGCCTTCGGGCGCGATGGTCAGCATGAATTCCTTGTGCTTGCCGAACTCGTCAATCATAGCCTGCACATAATTGCCGCCCTTTTTGCGATCGACCGGAACCCCGCCCATGTCGAGCATGAAGTTGCGCATCGGCCATCGGAACAAAGCGGTCTTGGCCATGAAATGCGGCTGGATCCCCAGCGTCTGCGTCAGGCCGATATAATAGAGGAAATCCCAGTTCGATGTGTGCGGGGCTGCGATGATGATGAAGCGGCGCGGCTCCGGAATTTCACCCACCGCAGTCCAGCCCTGCCGTCTGTAAAACCACATCAACAAAGCCCGCACGCCACGTGAAAGCAGGCTGGGTTTACGCGTCTCCAATGCCATCTGTTTTGTGGCTCCCCTCTTGTTGACGATACTGGACTCGGCGCGCAGCAAAAGCAATTAGCTTGTTTCCCGTATTGGGTGGCGCTAGTCGACAGCCAGCAAAACATAAACAGCGGGAATGCCATGACAGACGCTTTCACTCCGGTCATTTCGGCGACCGGGCTTTACACCCCGACAGATACCATTTCGAACGACGAACTGGTCGCCAGCTTCAATGCGTATGTTGACCTCTACAATGCGCGCAATCCCGATGCGGAGCCGCTGGTGCACAGCTCGGTCGAGTTTGTCGAGAAAGCGAGCGGCATCAAATCGCGCCATGTGATCGACAAGACCGCAATCATCAACCCCGAAATCATGGAACCGCGCTATGCAGAGCGCCCCAATGACCAGATTTCGCTGATGGCCGAAATCGGCGTTGCCGCCTGCCGCGATGCGCTGGCCAAGGCCGGCCGTGACATTGCCGATGTCGATGCCGTGCTCTGCGCCGCATCGAACATGCAGCGCGCCTATCCGGCGATGGCGGTGGAAATCCAGCATGAACTGGGCATGCAGCGCGGCTTCGGCTTTGACATGAATGTCGCCTGTTCGTCGGCGACTTTCGGCATCCAGACTGCCGCCGATTATATCCGTGCTGGCAATGCCAAATCGGTGCTGGTGGTGAACCCTGAAATCACTTCGGGCCATTTGAACTGGCGCGATCGCGACAGCCATTTCATCTTCGGCGATGTGGCGACCGCAATCCTTGTCGAAGCGAAGGACATCGCCCCTGCGCAGCATTGGGAAATCCTCGGCACGCGGCTGAAGACCCAGTATAGCAACAATATCCGCAACAATTTCGGTTTCCTGAACCGCGCCGAAGGCAAGGGGCCTGTCGATCAAAGCGGACCTAAGTCCGACAAGCTGTTCGTCCAGGAAGGCCGCAAGGTCTTCAAGGAAGTGGTGCCGATGGTCGCACAGATGATCGTCGATCATGCCGCCGACCTTGGCCTTGAAGGCAGCGGGCTGCGCCGCCTGTGGCTGCACCAGGCCAACCAGGGGATGAACCGCCTGATTTCGCAGCGTGTCTTGGGGCATGAGGCGAATGAGGATGAAAGCCCGACCGTGCTCGACACCTATGCCAATACCTCAAGCGCCGGATCGATCATCGCCTTCCACAAGCATAGCGAAGACCTGAAAGCAGGCGATATCGGCCTTATCTGCTCCTTTGGTGCCGGCTATTCGGCGGGCAGCGTCTTCGTACGGAAGGTTGCATGAGCCGCGCCGATACGCTCGCCCTGCTCGGGCGCTATTATGAGGCATTCAATGCGGGCAACGGCGAGGGGATGCTCGCCTGCCTGACCGAGGATGTCGCGCACGATATCAACCAGGGCGATCGCCAATCGGGCAAGGATGCGTTCCGCACTTTCCTTGCGCACATGGATCGTTGCTACAAGGAACGGCTGACCGACATCGTGCTGATGGCCGACGAGGATGGCCGGCGCGGTGCCGCTGAATTCATCGTCAATGGCGAATATCTGGCGACCGATGAAGGCCTGCCCGAAGCCGCAGGGCAGACGTACGAACTGCCCGCCGGTGCCTTTTTCGAGGTGCGCGACGGCTTGATTTCGCGGGTTTCGGTCTATTACAACCTTGCCGACTGGATCCGGCAGGTCGGGGGCTGAGTTGACGGTTGCTGTTCGCACGCTGACAGGTGCGGAAATATCGGCTGCGCTCGACGATCTGGCGCAACTGCGCATCGAGGTGTTTCGCGCCTTTCCCTATCTGTACGACGGCGATGTTGCTTATGAGCGAGACTATATCGCCGAGTTTGCTGCCGCGCCGCACGCCGCTTTGGTCGCCGCCTTCGATGGTGACCGGATAGTGGGTGCTGCCACCGCTTCGCCAATGATCGCGCAAAAGGCCGAGTTCCAGCGCCCCTTTGTTGAGCGCCGGATTGATGTCGATCGGCTTTTCTATTTCGGCGAGTCCGTGCTGCTACCAGATTATCGCGGGCAGGGCATCGGCCATGCCTTTTTCGACCAGCGTGAGGCGGCGGGACGTACGGCGGGGGCGGTGCAAGCAAGTTTCTGCGCGGTGGTTCGCCCCGTTGACCATCCGGCGCGGCCCGCCGATTACCAGCCGCTCGATGCCTTCTGGCAAAAGCGCGGCTATCGGCCTATCATGGGCTTCACGACCGATTTCGAGTGGAAGGAATTCGGCGGTGCGGAAGAGGTTTCGCACCAGATGCAATATTGGATCGGCCCCTTATGAGCGCCTTCACCATCGCCGCCGCGCAATATCCGATCGACGAAGTCCGCAGCTTCGCCGAGTGGGAGGACAAGCTAGCCCACTGGGTAGCCGAAGCCAAGGCGGGCGGGGCGAGCCTCGCGCTCTTCCCCGAATATGGTATCATGGAATTGACCGCCGCCAACGCCAAGGCGCGCGACGATCTGGCATATTCGCTGGCGTGGCTATCCGATCATCGCAGCGATATCGACGCCGCGCATGAACGGCTGGCGGCCGAGCATTATATCCATATCTGCGCCGCATCTTGCCCGACGCGGGTGGGGGATGCCTTTCACAATGTCGCGCGCCTTTTTGCGCCCAACCGCAAGATGGGCGAGCAAGCGAAGATTGTGATGACGCGATTCGAGCGCGAGATCTGGGGCGTTTCGGGCGGCCGCGAACTCACCCTGTTCGATACCGCGCTGGGAAAGATTGGCATATCGATCTGCTATGACAGCGAATTTCCAATGATTGCACGGGTGCTGGCAGAGGCAGGGGCGAAATTGCTCCTTGTCCCCTCTGCTACTGATGGATTGACCGGCTATTGGCGGGTGCGCATCGGTGCGCAGGCCCGCGCACTCGAAAACCAGTTCTATGCCGTGCATTCGCCGACGGTGGGGGAGGCGCCCTGGTGCCCCTCGCTCGACAGCAACCGCGGGGCGGCGGGGGTTTATGGACCGCCCGACCTTGGCTTTCCCGATGATGGTGTTGTTGCTCTGGGTGCGCTGGACCAGCCGATGTGGATGTTTGCCGAGGTCGACCTTGCAAAGGTCGATGCGGTGCGTGCCGAAGGGGCGGTGTTCAACCACCGGCACTGGACCGAACAGTCCGACGATGCCTTGGCGGGACTGCCCGTGGTGACGCAAAGCCTGCTGTAAGTCGCGCCCTATTTGCGCAGCGCGGGGAAGCTCGCGAGGATATGGTCGTAAATCGCCGGGTGCAGCCCGGTCAGGAATGCGCAGCCATATTCATCGCGCTTTTTCCAGGCGACTTCCGCCTCGAGCGGCGCAAATCCCGGCAGGGTGATGAAGATCGATCGGTCTTGCCGCAACAGCGTTACCGAAAAGACCCGGCATCCCGATTGCGACAGGTCGAGCATATGGGCCTTGTGCCGCCCGCCTGCATATTCGCGCACGTCGATGGGGATGTAGACATCCCCGCGGCCAAAGCGGCGGGATTCGGGATTTTCATCGTCGTAGGCGTTGTTAACTTCATCTGGCATGCAAACTGGTCCTGAGTGCAGTTCCTCGATTGCATGATGGTTACCACGGCGAAAGTTAAAGTCCCAACAGTACAAGGACGTTAAATTTGGGTTACCGATCAGATGTTACTACTTTTTACAATACGAGCCTGAAGGTCGATTGGGGTCAATCGAGGATCAACCCCAAGGCGACGTAAATCAGGATGGCAGAGCCAAAGCCGAACAAAGTGGCGAGCACGAAGATCACGCGAACAACGGTGGCATCCATGCCGGTCCAGTTGGCGAGGCCGGCGCATACGCCCCAGATTTTCTTGTTGGCGCGGTCGAGCGTCAATTTGGTCATTTTGCTTTCCTTTGAAGTAACGGGTTTGACGACAGGTGGCAGATCGAATTTCGGGTTCATCAGACGATACCACCCGGAAGCGCGGGGGCAATGCTCATCCCGACCGTAACGAAGGCGCAGAACAAAGCAGCTGCGATCGAGAAGAGTTGGTTGCGAGATGAAGCGTTCATGTCAAATTCCTTTCTTGGGTGACGCTATCAGGCGATATAGGGGGCTACAGGAGCAACTGCGGGGGCAACGCTGACGCCGATGGTCAGGAATGCACATGCGATGGCTGCGAGTACCGAAGCGAACTGGTTGCGGGTCGAAATGGTCATTTTAAAAGTCCTTCCTTGTTCATGTTCCGGATCATTCCGGGGATGCCAAGGTTATTGCACAGGGCGTGCCAATTTTAGGAAAAACAATAAAAACAGAGAGATGCAAATTCTCGCGGCAGAATAGGAGAATTTACGAACCTGAATATTGGGAAAATACACCAATGTTTTGGGATGACTGTGGTGGAAATTGCGCCAACTTGCCGGGCGAGCACCAAATCGGCGTTGACGCGGCCTGCATCTCGGATAGGGCAAGGCTATGGCGCTCGATCGGCTCGACCTTACGGATTTTCGCAACCATGCCGCGTTGAGCGTTCGCCCGCAGGGGCGCTTCATTATCCTGCATGGCGCGAATGGTGCGGGAAAGACCAACATATTGGAGGCGGTTTCGCTGATGGTTCCCGGCCGGGGGCTGCGGCGCGCCAATCTGCACGAAATGGCACGGCAGGGTGGATCGGGCGGATTTGCCGTCTCGGCGCGGCTGGGTGAAAGCAATTTGGGCACCGCGGTGAGTGCAGAAGCACCTGGCAGGCGCATCGTCCACATCAATGGTGCCAATGCCGCGATCAACGATTTGGCCGAATGGCTCTCCATATTATGGCTGACGCCTGCGATGGACCGGTTGTTCATGGATGGTGCCGGCGCACGGCGGCGTTTTCTCGACCGGTTGGTGCTCGCACTTGAGCCTGCGCACGCGCTCAACAGCAGTCGTTATGAAAATGCCCTGCGCCAGCGCAACCGGATGCTGTCCGAAGGGCAGGGCGATGCTGCTTGGTTCGAAGCTATCGAGGCCAGCATGGCACAATATGCCGCGGCAATCATTGCCAGCCGTTCGCGCACTGTCGCGCAACTTTCGGAGCGGATAACCGCGATGCCCCCATCACCCTTTGCCAAGCCTTTGCTGGCGCTGGAGGATGCAGCGGTGCCAGATGCGGAAGCGCTGGCGGCAGGCTGGCGGGCCAATCGCGGGCGCGAACGAGCGGCGGGGCGTACCCTTACAGGGCCACATCGCAACGACCTGCTTGTGCGCCATGATGGCCATGGCCAGCCGGCGGCGAGCTGTTCGACCGGCGAACAAAAAGCGCTGTTGCTTTCGCTGATCCTCGCCCATGCTGCTTTGGTGGCGGAATTACGCGGCGCGCCGCCGATATTGCTGCTCGATGAGGTCGCGGCGCATCTCGACCCCGGCCGCCGTGCGGCGCTCTTCGAGAGGCTTCACGACACCGGCAGCCAGGTCTGGATGACGGGCACCGAGGAAGCGTTGTTCGACAGTGCGGGCAGCGACGTCCTGCGCCTCCATATCGCCGACAGCGCGCTTGGCGATGCCGGGGCAATGCGATAAGCGCAGGATCGATGACGCAAACCGCCCCTGATCTTGCCAGCCATTATATCGCGCGCGGCATGCGCAATCCGCAGTTGATTGAGGCCGCGCTCGCCATCAACGAGGACCGGCTGGCCGACGCAGAGCCGTTGCTGCGCGCGCATCTGCGGCAGGATCCGCTTGATGTCGCGGCTATCCGCCTGATGGCACAGCTTGCGGCGCGGCTGGGGAGGTTCAAGGACAGCGAGGCGCTGTTGCGGCGTGCGATTGAACTTGCGCCCGATTTCACGGCAGCGCGGTCCAACCTTGCCGGTATCTTGTATCGGCAGAACCGTTTTGAAGAGACGGTCGAGATGCTCGGCACCGTTCTCGAGGTTGATGCCGATGATGCCAGCGGGCAGAGCCTGATGGCGGCGGCGCTGGGCCGGATCGGCGAATATGATGAGGCTTTGGCGCTTTATGGCGCGCTGACCGATCGTTTTCCCACCCATGCCAAGCTGTGGATGAGTTTCGGCCATGTCCTCAAAACCGTCGGCAAGCAGGATGAAGGTATTGCCGCCTATCGCCGTGCGCTGGAGGTCGAGCCAACTTTGGGTGAGGTGTGGTGGAGCCTCGCCAACCTCAAGACCGTGCGTTTTGACGATGCCGATATTGCAGCGATGGAGGCCGCACTGGAAACGGCAGCGCTGTCTGACGATGACAGGCTGCATCTGCACTTCGCGCTTGGAAAGGCGTTTGACGACCGGCGACAGGCCGAAACCTCCTTTGGCCATTATGATCGCGCCAACGCCATCCGGCACGGCCAGCTCGATTATGATCCAGACATTGTCACCCGACATGTCGACAAGATCATCGCCACACTGACCCCCGAATTCCTCGCCAGCCGTGCGGGGCAGGGCGATGCGACCCCCGATCCTATCTTCATCCTCGGCATGCCGCGCGCAGGATCGACCTTGCTCGAGCAGATATTGGCGAGCCATTCGCAGATCGAAGGCACGATGGAACTGCCCGATATGCCGGCAATTGCACTGCGTGAGGGCAAAACGGTGCCAAGCGGCTGGGTGGATGCGGTGAAGGAGATGCCGGGCGAGCGGCTCGCCGAATTGGGGAGCGAGTTCCTCCGCCGCACCGCGGTGCAGCGCAAGACTGATAAACCCTTCTATATCGACAAGCTGCCCAACAACTGGATTTACACCGGCCTCATCCACCTGATCCTGCCCAATGCAAAGATCATCGATGCGCGGCGGCATCCGCTCGATTGCTGCTTCTCCAATTTCCGCCAGCATTTCGCCAAGGGGCAGGCCTTCAGC
>JALREL010000077.1 GCA_023262005.1 Sphingorhabdus sp.
GACGATCATCGGGCTGAGCATGGCCTGCCCCATTGCATCGCCAACCTTGTACACCAATACAAAGCCGAGAATGATAAAGGCACCGTGACGCGTCAGAAACTCGCGGAACGGATTGACCACAGCCTCGGTCAGCCATTGGCCGGGCTTCATGCCTGAAACATGCTCAAACCGATCAACGAAGCGCCCCGGCCCAATCCAGAGCGCGCCGATGATCGCCGGAATGATGCAGAATGCGGTTAGGCCATAAGCGGTTGCCCAGCCTAGCCCCAGCCCCTCAGCCGAGGCAAAATAGATTGTGCCTGCGCCCGCAATCAGATTGCCAGTGCGATAACCGAACTGATTGGTCGCGGTGCCGTGCGCAAACTCTTCTTCATCAAGGATTTCGATACGATACGCATCGATAACGATATCCTGTGTCGCCGATAGAAATGCTGTGATTAGCGCCCAAATGGCAAAGGTTCCCAACTGCCCTGGCTGCGGGTTGCTTGCCCCCAGCTGCCACACCGAAACGAACAGCAGGGCCTGGATAAAGAACAGCCAGCCACGCCGTTGGCCGAATGTCTTGGTCAGGAAAGGCAGATGCAGTTTGTCGACAAGCGGTGCCCACAGAAATTTGATTGTGTAAGGAATGCCAAGCGCGACGGCGAAGCCGATGGTCGCGGTATCAATCCCGACCTTGGCCAACCAGAAGGTCATCGTTGCGACCAGCAAGGTAAGGGGGAACCCGCTCGAAATGCCAAGCAGGAATGCCACGAGCGGGGCTTTGCGAATATAGGGACCGAATGTCTTGCTGGTCAGTGCAATCGCCACCAAACCAATCAGCACGGCCGCAAAAATGATGAAGCGGATTAAATCAACCGACATGCGACCTCCCCGAATATATTGCTCGTCTGACTAACGCCAAATTCCTGAACCGCCAATGTCTTTAACAGCCCCGATGCAACCGCCTCGTGACTTTTGGAACCAACTCGGGCATGGCGCGCCTATGGCTCAACCACCCTCCAAACGCCCGCCTGCAAAAGGCACGCCTTCGAAGCGTCCGGCATCGGGCAAGCCCGCGCCGCGCACAGCGGCGTCAAAGCCTGTTCGCCTCAAATGGGATAAACCGCGCAAGCCCAAACCGCAGCGCGACGATGCCCAATCAAAGGGCGCACTGGAGCGCAAGGACGGCGAAGAGCGCATTGCCAAACTGCTCGCTCGCGCCGGTGTCGCATCGCGCCGCGAAATTGAGCGCATGATTGCCGACGGACGCATCACGCTGAACGGCGAAAAGGTGGAAACACCGGCGACCTTGCTCAAATCGCTGCATGGCGTCGCAGTCGATGGCCAGCCGGTGAAACAGCCAGAGCCGACCAAGCTCTATTTGTTCCACAAGCCCGCCAACTGCCTCACCGCCGAACGCGATTTTTCGGGCCGAAAGACGATTTACGATATCCTGCCCAAGGATCTGCCACGCCTGATGCCGATCGGGCGGCTCGACCTTAATACCGAAGGGTTGCTTCTGCTTACCAATGATGGTGAATTCAAACGCCAGATGGAGCTTCCCTCGACAGGCGTGGAACGCACTTACCGCGCGCGCGCATTTGGCGATATCAGCCAGGCGCAGCTCGAAGAACTGATCCACGGCATCGAGATTGACGGCGTCCGTTATGGCAAGATCGATGCCAATCTCGAGCGCCGCACCGGTCGCAACGGCTGGCTGGAAATGACGCTGACCGAGGGCAAGAATCGGGAAGTCCGCCGCGTGCTCGAACATTTCGGGCTGGAGGTAAGCCGCCTGATCCGCACCCGCTATGGCCCGTTTGAACTGGCCGACCTTCCTGTAGGAGCAGTGCACGAAATTCGCCGCGTCGACCTGATCAATTTCCGGAATACACTGAAAGCATGAGGATCATTTCGGGGACATGGCGTTCACGACCTTTGGTTGCACCCAAAGGCGATACCACGCGCCCAACCGCAGACCGAACGCGCGAAACGCTGTTTTCGATGCTCACCAGCCGCCTTGGGTCGTTCGAGGGCCTGCAAGTGCTCGACCTGTTTTCTGGTTCGGGCGCGCTGGGGCTGGAGGCGCTTTCGCGTGGGGCGGCTTATTGCGTTTTCGTGGAGCAAGACCGTGCGGCGCTGGAGGCGCTGGAAAGCAACATCGCCAAATTGGGGGCAGGTTCGCAAAGCGAAGTCCGCCGTGGATCGGCATTGATGCTGGGTCCGGCGCGCAAACCATTTGATCTGATCCTTATGGATCCGCCTTATGGCACCGGCGCCGGTTCAGTTGCCCTCGACAAACTTGCAAGGCTGGGTTGGATTGCTCCGGGCGCGCTTATCAGCATCGAAACCGGCAATCGTGAAGACACCGAAGTGAAGGGTTTCGAGATCGATACCATCCGCGATATTGGGAAGGCGCGGGTCACTTTGCTGCGGCCTGAAAGCAAACCCGAATGACACAAAGCCCCAAACTGGACGGCACCGGCTGGTTGCTGATCGGAATCCTTTCGATCCTTTGGGGCGGTGCTTTCTTTCTGATCGAAGTTGGTTTGCGCAGCTATCCGCCCATCACTCTTGTATTCATGCGCCTGGTGCTCGCCGTTCCGCCGATGTGGATTGCGATGCGGCTAATGGGTCAACGCCTGCCGAGCGAAGCGCGCGTCTGGGGCTTGCTCGCAGTGGTCGGCGCGCTCAATTGCGCCCTGCCCTTCATCCTGTTTTTCTGGGGCCAGCAATATCTCGACAGCGGCTATGCCTCGATCCTCAACGCCACCACCCCGCTCTGGGGCGTGATCACCGCGCACTTCCTGACCAGCGATGAAAAGGCCACCCCGGCCCGCATCCTTGGCGTGCTCATCGGCATGGCGGGAATTGTCGTCATGGTCGGTCCGGAAGCAATGAAGGGGCTTTCGAATAACCTGCTCGCGCAGATTGCCTGCATAATCTCGACCATCTTCTACAGCTTTGCCGCCATCTATGGCCGACGCCTGTCGCAGACCGAATTGACACCGATGGCGGTTGCAACCGGTCAAACGATGATGGCTGCGTTGATGATGGTGCCGGTCGTCGTGCTGGTCGACCAGCCCTGGACAATGGCCACGCCGCGCCTTGATTCCACCTTGGCGGGATTGACGCTGGCGCTATTTTCGACAGCGCTGGCCTATACGCTCTACTTCCGGCTGATCGACCGTTCGGGGGCATCGAATGCACAGTTGGTGGCATTCCTCATGCCAATCCTCGCCGTTATCCTTGGCATCGCCTTCCTTGGCGAAAGCCTGTCGGGCGGGCAGATTGTCGGGGCAGCGTTGATAGCAATTGGTCTGGCTATACTAGACGGCCGCCTCGTCGCGCGATTTCAGAAGTAGCAAGCCGAACAGGCTAAGCACGGCAATCACAGCGAGATAGTAACCCACATATTCAAGGCCCTGCTCCGATAGTTGGAGCGCGATATTGGGCGCCAGCGCCCCGCCAAGTATCCCCGCCGCGTTAAAGCAGATCGACGCGCCGGTATAGCGGACCCGCGCCGGGAACAGGCCCGGCAGCCATGCACCCAGCGGGCCGTAAACCAGCCCCATCACGAACAGCAGCAGAGACAGATACACACCGGTCAGGAACAGGTTACCACTGCCAAGCCATGGCGCGGTGGTGAAACTGGCGACAAACATCGCAGCACAACCCCAGCTTAACACAAAAGCCGGGCGTGTCCGGTCTGCCCAATAGCCTGAGACGATGATGCCCGCTGCCATGAACAGGATCGCGACCAGCTGCACGCCAAGGAAATCCTCACGCGCCATGCCCAGCTTGGTTGTGCCGTAGCCCAGCGCGAAGGCGGTCGAGAGATAGAAGATCG
This sequence comes from Sphingorhabdus sp., assembly GCA_023262005.1. GTDB lineage: Bacteria > Pseudomonadota > Alphaproteobacteria > Sphingomonadales > Sphingomonadaceae > Sphingorhabdus_B > Sphingorhabdus_B buctiana. Next base: position 3,833 of record JALREL010000077.1, read on the forward strand.
CGAAACAAGCTATGGCCGCAAAGGTGCCGCCAAAAAGCTGCAACGGATGCGTGCGCACCACCTCGGCCACCGGCACTTTAGGCGGAGGGGCTTCTTCCAGGGAAGCGGCGAAAGCCGGAGTCTCGGTGAGCTTCAGCCTCACCCACAGGCCAATCCCCACGAGCGCAGCGCTCAACAGAAAAGGAATGCGCCAGCCCCATTCGCGGAAATCGGCGTCCGAAAGGATCAGGCCCAATATCAGGAACAAGCCATTCGACAGAATGAACCCTACCGGTGCGCCCAGTTGCGGGAACATGCCATAGCGTGCCTTCTTGCCCTCAGGCGCATTTTCAACCGCGAGCAACGCCGCCCCACCCCATTCGCCGCCAAGCCCAAAGCCTTGGCCAAAGCGCAGGATGCACAGCAGCAAGGGAGCGATCCAGCCAGCAACGGCATAGCTGGGCAGGAACGCAATGAGGAAGGTCGAAACCCCCATGATCATCAACGACCAGACGAGCGTCGCCTTGCGTCCGATCCGGTCTCCATAATGGCCAAACACCAGCGCCCCCACCGGCCTTGCGATGAAGGCCAGCGCGAAGGTCAGCCAGCTTTGCAGCAATTGCGCTTCGGGACTGGACGTCGGGAAGAACAACGGCCCGAAAACCAGCGAGGCCGCCGTCGCGAAAATGTAGAAGTCGTAAAATTCGACCGCTGTCCCTGCCATCGCCGCGCCGAGAATGCGTTTATGCGATGCGCCCTGCATTGTCCCCTGTGTCATGCCGCCCTTGCTGGCATCGCCCGCACGCAAAGGAAAGCGGAAAAGTGCATTGCCCCCGCCGCCCATGTTCCCTAATCGTTCGCGCGTGACTCACAACCCGCCTGCCCCGCAATATCCCTGGCTCGAAGGATTAAATCCGCCGCAGCGAGAAGCCGTACTGACCACCGAGGGCCCCGTTTTGGTTCTCGCAGGTGCAGGCACGGGCAAGACGGCGGCGCTAACTGCGCGCCTCGCGCATATCATCGCCGAACGGTTGGCATGGCCTTCGGAAATCCTCGCGGTCACCTTCACCAACAAGGCCGCGCGCGAGATGAAGGAGCGCATGGGGCGGATGATCGGCGATGCTGTGGAAGGCATGCCCTGGCTCGGCACCTTCCACTCGATCGGTGCCAAGATGCTGCGCCGCCACGCCGAATTATTGGGCCTTAAGAGCAACTTCACCATCATCGATACCGACGACCAACTACGGTTGCTCAAACAGTTGATTGAAGCTGCCAACCTTGATGAAAAACGCTGGCCCGCCCGCAGCCTGGCTTCACTGATCGACAAATGGAAAAATAAGGGACTGACACCGGCGGACCTCGATGCAGGCGAAAGCGCGCTCTACGCCGATGGCAAGGGCCAGGCGATGTACACCGTCTATCAGGCGCGCCTGCGCGAGCTCAACGCCTGCGATTTTGGCGACCTGCTGCTGCACAACCTGACGCTGCTCAAGAACAACCGCGATGTGCTTGAAGAGTATCAGGAGAAGTTCAAATATATCCTGGTTGACGAATATCAGGATACCAACGCGGTCCAATATCTGTGGCTGCGCCTGCTGGCGCAAAAGCGCAAGAATATCGCCTGTGTCGGCGACGATGATCAGTCGATCTATAGCTGGCGTGGGGCGGAGGTGGCCAATATCCTGCGTTTCGAAAAGGATTTTCCCGGCGCAAAGATCATCCGGCTTGAGCAGAATTACCGCTCGACGCCTCACATCCTTGCGGCAGCTTCGGGCCTGATTGAATCGAACAGTGGCCGGTTGGGAAAGACGCTTTGGACCGATCTCGACAGCGGCGAAAAGGTGCGGGTGCTCGGTGTATGGGACGGGCCTGAGGAAGCGCGGCGTATCGGAGAGGAAATAGAGGCGCTGCAGTACAAGCAGGTGTCGCTCAACGACATCGCCATTCTGGTTCGCGCGCAGTTTCAGACACGCGAATTTGAAGATCGCTTCATCCAGATCGGCCTCAATTACAAGATTATAGGCGGCTTCCGCTTTTACGAGCGCGCGGAAATCCGCGATGCCATCGCCTATCTGCGCATCATCAACCAACCTGCAGACGACCTCGCCTTTGAACGCATCGTCAACACGCCAAAGCGTGGAATTGGTGACAAGGCGGTCGAGAAAATCCACCGAGTTTCCCGCGCGGAAGGCGTTCCACTGTCG
>JALREL010000184.1 GCA_023262005.1 Sphingorhabdus sp.
GACCAGCCGGTGGAGCACCTCGAGCAGCTTGCGCACATCCTCGAAATGCAGGCCCGTCGTGGGCTCGTCCAAGATGTAGAGCGTCTGGCCGGTGCTGCGGCGGCTGAGTTCCTTGGCGAGTTTCACGCGCTGCGCCTCGCCGCCGGATAGTGTCGTTGCCTGCTGGCCGACCATGACATAGCCGAGGCCGACCTCTGCCAGCATCGCCATCTTGTCGCGGATCGGAGGGACGGCCTTGAACACCTCCACCGCATCCTCGACCGTCATGTCGAGCACGTCGGCGATCGACAGTCCCTTCCACTTCACCTCCAGCGTTTCGCGGTTATAGCGTTTGCCGTGGCATTCCTCGCACGTCACATAAACGTCGGGCAGGAAGTGCATCTCGATCTTGATCACCCCGTCGCCCTGGCAGGTTTCGCAGCGCCCGCCCTTCACATTGAAGCTGAACCGCCCGGGCTTGTAGCCGCGCGCCTCTGACTCGGGCAGGCCGGCGAACCAATCGCGGATATTGGTGAAGGCGCCGGTATAGGTGGCGGGGTTGCTGCGCGGGGTGCGGCCGATGGGCGACTGGTCGATGTCGATCACCTTGTCGCAATGCTCCAGCCCGGTCACCTTGTCATGTGCGCCCGCGATCACCCGTGCGCCGTTCAATTGCCGCGCCGCGGCGGCGTAGAGCGTATCGATGGTGAAGCTCGATTTGCCCGATCCTGATACGCCGGTGATGCAACAGAATGTGCCCAAGGGAATGGATGCCGTGACATTTTTCAGATTGTTCGCGCGTGCGCCGTGGAGGGTGAGCTTCTTGCCATTGCCCTTGCGTCGTTTCTTCGGAACCGCGATTTCGCGGGTGCCGTTCAAGTAATCGGCGGTCAGGCTGCCCTTTGCCTTCAGGATTGTTTCGAGCGGGCCTTCGGCGATCACCTCCCCGCCATGCACGCCCGCGCCGGGGCCGAGATCGACCACCCAATCGGCGGTGCGGATCGCATCCTCATCATGCTCGACCACGATTACGGTGTTGCCAAGGTCGCGCAGCCGCTGGAGCGTGGCGAGCAGCCGGTCATTATCCTTCTGGTGCAGGCCGATGCTGGGTTCATCGAGCACATAGAGCACGCCCGACAGGCCGGAGCCGATTTGCGAGGCGAGGCGGATGCGCTGGCTCTCTCCGCCAGAGAGGGTGCCGCTGGTGCGATCGAGGTTCAGATAATCGAGCCCGACATTGTTGAGGAAGCCCAGCCGTTCGTTGATTTCCTTCAGGATGGCGCGGGCGATCTGGCTTTGCGTGGGGGTAAGCTGCGCGTCGAGATTGCTGAACCAATTGAGCGCGTCCGCCACGCTCATCCGCGTCGGTTCGGAGATGTTGGTGCCGGCGACCTTGACCGACAGCGCCTCGGGCTTGAGGCGCGCGCCGTGGCAGGTTTCGCAGGGCTGGCTGGTCTGGAACTTGCCCAGCTCCTCACGCATCCACGCGCTGTCGGTCTGCAACATGCGGCGGTTGAGGTTGCCGATCACGCCCTCGAATGGCTTGCGCACGGTATATTCCTTGCGCCCGTCCATGAAGGTCAGCTCGACCGGCAGCCCGCCCGTGCCATGCAGGATGATCATCCGCTGATCGGGCTCAAGCTGGTTCCACGGGGTGGTGAGGTCGAAATCATAGGCTTTCGCCAGGCTCGCCAGCACCTGCATGTAATAAGGCGAGGGCGGGTTTGATTTCGCCCAGGGCACGACGGCGCCTTGCTTCAGGCTCAACCCCTCATTGGGGACGACGAGCTGCGGGTCAAATTCGAGCCGTTCGCCAAGGCCGTCGCAATCGGGGCAGGCCCCTTGCGGCGCGTTGAAGCTGAACAGCCGCGGCTCAATCTCCGCAATGGTGAAACCGCTGACGGGGCAGGCGAATTTCTCGCTGAACACGATGCGGTTGGGCGGCAGGCCTGTGCCTTTGAGGTTCCCCTCCCGCCTGCGGGAGGGGTCAGGGGAGGGGGTGTCGGTTTCGGACCCTCCCCCGGCCCCTCCCGCAGGCGGGAGGGGGGAAGCGCCCTTAAACTCAGCGCGCGCTTCACCAAAGGCGGTCGGAACGCTATCCGCGCCGCCCATCGCTTCGGCCACCGTCGTGTCGGCCAGATCGACAAAGGCCAGTCCCTCGGCGAGCTTCAGTGCCTGCTCGAAACTGTCCGCCAGCCGCGTCTGGATGCCGTCCTTCACGACGATGCGGTCAACCACAACCTCAATGTCGTGCTTGTATTTCTTGTCGAGCGCGGGGGCTTCTTCGATGGGGTAGAATTCGCCGTCGATGCGCACGCGGGTATAGCCCGCCTTCTGCCATTCGAGCAGTTCCTTGCGATACTCCCCCTTGCGCCCGCGTACGACGGGGGCGAGCAGATAGGCGCGCGTGCCTTCGGGCAACTGCATCACCCGGTCGACCATCTGCGTCACCGTCTGCGCGGTGATCGGCAGGCCGGTTGCCGGCGAATAGGGCACGCCAACCCGCGCCCATAGCAGGCGCATATAGTCATAAATTTCGGTAACCGTCGCAACCGTGGAACGCGGATTGCGCGACGTGGTCTTCTGCTCGATCGAAATAGCCGGGGAGAGGCCCTCAATATGCTCGACATCGGGCTTCTGCATCATCTCGAGGAATTGCCGCGCATAGGCGCTGAGCGACTCCACATAGCGCCGCTGCCCCTCGGCATAGATGGTATCGAAGGCGAGGCTCGATTTGCCGCTGCCCGAAAGGCCGGTGATCACGATCAGCTTGTCGCGCGGCAGGTCGATATCGACACCTTTGAGATTATGCTCGCGCGCACCGCGCACCGAAATATGGGTCAGGCTCATGAAAGGATATGTTCCAGATTTGTTCGCAATGCGCAAGAGCGCGCTATTCCAGAATGAGATGGCCCCGCTGCACAGGTTTGGCAACCCGGCGCTTTTGCTGTAAATTGAACATTATGCAGAGAATAGGGGCCAGATTCGCTGTGTATCGAAACGCAATCTATGCGCTGTTGAGCATCGCGGCATTTGCTGCACCTGCTTCGGCGCAATCCGAAATCATTTTCGCTCCCGGCACCGGTGATCCCGCAACCGCGCCTGTGATGCAGCCGGTTCTGGCTTACAAGCGTTTCGCATGTACCGGCTTTGCCGAGGCAAAGGCACGGCTGACCCAGCACTATCCTGCCGAAGTGACCGATGCTTCGATTGCGACGACCGCGCCATTGCCGCAGCGGCTCGACCGATCGCTGCTCGACGAGGCGCTCGCCAGCTATGAAAAGCATGTCTGCCGCTGGGGCAGTGGCGCCGGGCCTTCGCAGATTGTGGTGGTCGATTTCGCCAAGCGCAGTTCCGAACCCCGGCTTTATGTTGTCGATCTGGAAAGCGGGCACGGGCTTGATACGCCGATCGTCGTTGCGCATGGCATCGGTTCCGATCCCGATGACGATGGCTTTGCCGATGCCTTTGGCGATGTGCAGGATAGCTGGATGTCCTCGCTCGGCGCGGCGCGCGGTGGCGAACTCTATCGCGGGCGCAACGGCCTGTCGCTTCGGCTCGACGGGCTCGATCCCTCGAACAGTTCGATGCGCCAGCGCGATATCGTGGTGCACAGCTATGCGCCCGAACGGCGGCGCTATTTCAACTACAGCCTGGTATCGGCACGCGGCGGAAAGCCGGGAACGAGCGAGGGCTGTTTCGTAGTCGAACCGCACCGGCGCGATTGGCTTTACGACCGGCTCCGCGACGGTGGTTTCCTCTATGCCGGGCTGGGCAAGGAAGGGCTGGCGCAGCGTGGAAAGCCCACGCCTATGCAACCCGCAGCGGCACCCCAATCGGCTTTCCAGCAGGTCTTGTTCCGCCAGGGAACCGGCACCGACTGAAACGCCGTGTTGTCAGGATTGCGGGGGTGCAGTCCCGCTTTGTGGTGCAAATAGGCGTTTCAACATCCGCTTTGCTGCGAACAGCCCCCAAATTGTGAGCGCCAAAAGGACCAGCGCAATGATGGCGGCGGCCACGGGATAGGCGAAGGCCAGTGCGAGCAGGCCGCCCGTTACCACATCCTCTGCGGTTGACAGGATGATGTTGCTGACCGGTTCTGGACTCGTGTTGACTGCGGCACGCGTCGTTGCCTTGGTCGCGTGGCTGGCCAGTGCCGCGCCGCCGCCAAGCAAGAAAACAATGACCTGCCACACCGGGTCGCCCGCATCGACCACCGCCAGCGCAAGCAACGCGCCGCCAAGCGGGCGAACGAGTGTGTTGAGCCCGTCCCAGATCGAATCGAGCCAGGCGATCTTGTCGGCGAAAAATTCTGCCAGCGCCCCGAGCCCTGAAATGCCGATCACCCAGGGATTGGCGAGCACATCGAGCATTTTGAGATTTTCGGGCAGGTCAACCGCGCCGAAATGCATGGCAAGCCCGGTTGCGAAAACGGTCAGATATAGCCGCCATCCGGATAACAGGCTGACACTTGCGGCGAGCCCCAGCAATTCGACGATACCCATCCAGCTTCTCCGTGGATCAGTTTCGGATGAAACGATGGTGCCAGCTTAGTTCGGTGGTGGCAATGGGCAGGGGCAAGAGTTTACGCGAAAGCGCCGCTCACTCTTTTGTGAATGGATGGGTAGGTCATCCCACCGGGTGTGTGGTTGACGGCGGGATGACCAAGGGGGAGCGGTGGTCGCATTTACCGTTTGCGTGGTTTGCGAGTGACGCTGGTGTCGCGCGTTACCATGCCGTTGGAGCGCGAAACCGTATCAGTTCGGTTATAGATCTCGGTGCCATTTCGCGATGCCGAGCGGTTGGCGGTAAATCCGTTATCGGTGCGGGTCTTGGAACCTGAATAGCTATATTCGCCACCCTTGGGCCCAGTGCCACTGCCGGTTGCGGTCCAGCCATTTTCGGTCTTGGTACGCTCATAATCATAAGAGGATGTTTGCCCGTTAAAACCGGTGCGCGTGCCGCTGCTCGTGAAGCCGGTGTCGGTGCGCTGGCGGTCCCGCGAAGTGGTCGCAACGGCACCGTCGCTTTTGCGGGTGACCGACTTATCGGAACTGAAAGTACCCGCCTCCTTGTCGCGCACGGTGGTTTTTGTGCCGCTGGCCTTGGGGCCGTCAAAGGTCGAGGTACGGGTTTGTGCCTCGGCAAAAGCGGTGCCGGTCAAAAGAGCGGCGGTGAGTGTAAACGCAATCAGCTTTTTCATGACTTGGTCCTTTGCTGTCTGTCGAAAGGGCCAATTCCGGCCCTTCAAACATTCAACGCGCGACTGTTTCATTCCCTTCGCTGGCAGGTTCGATTTTTTCTTCCACCGGCGCATCGGTGTGCGATTGCAACATTGCCCGCAATTCCTGTCGGATCGCGCGGCGTTCGGCTGAAGTAGCGTTGCGCAACTGGTGGCGCAGTTCAAGGATGCGGCCCTGTTGTTCGGGTGCCAATTCGCGGAACGCCTCGCGCCTTGCTTCGACACCGGGTTGCAGCCGTCCTTCTGGAACATCGGCTGGTGTGGTTGCAACGGGCGCCGCTTCGCTCTGCAATTTCCGCCGGACGATTTCGCGGCGGACTGCCTGGCGCGTGGCCGGGTCGGTCCGCAAGCGATGCTCGGCCATGGCATGGCGAAGCTCCGGTATGGTGACGTCCCCATTTTGCACCAATGTGCGGATTTCCTGCCGGGCTATTGCCATGCGTTCGTGCCGTGGCAGCGTGCGGAATTCGGGATCGTCGCGAAGTCGCTGGTAAAGACTGCGCACCGCTTCGCGACCTTGCGGCGTCGGTTGGATCTTCGCGTCCCCGTTCTCGGCCGACATGTTGGTGGCTTGCGCCGCTGGCTTGGGGGCGATCTGCTCCCGTTTGGGCAACTCGACCAGGTCAGCCTTGGCCAGTGCATCGCTGACGACGGGGACATAGATCGGTTCCCCGAAAAATCCTGAAGCGGCAGCCGTGGCCGTGGCAAGGCTGAAGGTCGCCGCAATCGCAACTATGCCGCCCGAGCGACGCCAGCCACTTCCACCAAAGCGGCGGCGTGGTGATGGCAAATGTTGGGCGACATCGGTCGCTATATGGGGCAGGTCGCCTGCTTCGATGCGGGCAATCAAGCGATCGCCAAATCCCTGCGGCAAAGGCGGAACGGTAAGCCGGTCCAGCGCAGCGGAGACATTTGGCGGAAATGCTGGCTCGCTCATGCCACGACTCCCTTGCTTTCGACGCAGTCGCGCAGCGAACCGCGCGCGCGGAACAGCAGCGATTCAAAAGCCTTCACTTGCATCGCCAGGATTTCCGCAGCCATGCGGTTCTGCCTTTCCTCATAATAAGTGAGCACAATTGCCGCTCGCTGGCGGTCCGGCAGTGCCTCGATGCAGTTGGCGACGGCGTTTCGGACCTCATCCTCTTCGATGGTTTCATCGGCGAGCGGGCTTTCATCTGCACGCTCCGGAACTGCATCGTCGGCAACAAAGCGGCGACGGCGCAGGCGATCGAGGCAGGCGTTGGTGGCAACGCGCGTCAGCCAAGCGGCAACGCCGCTGCCTCCCGGCTGCCAGCGATCTGCATGTTGCCAAAGCCGCAGCAATGCCTCTTGCGCGACATCTTCCGCCTCTTGCCGGTCGCCGAGCATGCGATAGGCGATCCGCCAGGCGATTTCGGCATGGCGATCGGCGAGTAAACGCAGCGCAGATGTGTCACGCGCGGCGACCTGCGCCATTAGCGCATCATCGTTTTGATCGATCAAATGCTGCGGCTGTGTCGCCATCATTCACCCTGTTTCCTGGCCATCGATGATATAACGCAGCGGTTACAAAAACCCTTCGCGAAAAAATCATGGCTTGGCAGCGGGCTCCATTCATGCTGCATTGGCCGTCGATGTCTGAAGAATTATTGATCCACCCCGTCACCGGCGAAGTCATGCCGCCCGCGACTCCTGCAGCCACCATGGTAATTTTCCGCAACAATCCGGAGGGCGGCCCGCCGCTGATCCTGATGGTCGAGCGGGTGAAGTCGATGGCCTTTGCCGGGGGTATGGTGGTATTTCCGGGTGGTAAGGTCGATGATCATGACCGGGCCTATGCTGGTATTCTCGATCATGGTCTGGACTTGCATGAAGCCGCTGCGCGACTGGCCGTCATCCGGGAAACCATCGAAGAGGCAGGCCTTGCACTGGCGCTTGATGGAGTGACCGACGCCGCCGATTGTGCAGAGGCGCGTGCGGCACTCTTTGACGGTGCCAGCCTTAAAGAAATCTGCGACGATTTCGGCTGGACCCCGCAACTCCACCAGCTGGTGCCTTGGGCACGCTGGCGCCCACCCAATCTTGAAACGCGCGTGTTCGATACGCGCTTCTACCTGTTGGATGCTGGCGATGCGCATCTGCCAGCAGTGGTCGACAACACCGAAAACCGCATGCTGTTCTGGGATAGCGCGCCGGGGATACTAGACAAGATCGCCCGCAAAGAAGTGAAGGCCATATTCCCAACCGTGCGCAACCTCGAGCGGCTGGCGCAATTTGAAAGCTTTGATGATGCCGCGGCGCATGCCGCCGAATACCCGGTGAAATTGTTGCTGACCTATGTCGAAGAGCGCGACGGCGTTCCACATATCTGCATCCCTGACGGGCATGGCTATCCGGTGGTGGCCGAAGCGATGACCACGGCAACGCGCGGCTAGACGCTTGGCGATTGTCGCACAGCTTCAGGGGCTATTGGGCGTTGCGCTCATCGTCCTTTTGGCATGGGCATTTTCTGAAAACCGCAAACAGCTTCCCGGCTGGCGCTGGATTGGCGGGGCGATGCTGTTGCAAATGGCGCTGGCGCTTTTGATCGTGCGCGTGCCTCTGATCTGGGATGCGATAAATCTCGCCAACCATGCGGTGCAGGCAATCGAGAAGGCAACTTTGGTCGGTTCCAGCTATATGTTCGGCTATCTCGGCGGTGCACCTTTGCCCTTTCCATTGGCAGAGGGTAGCCAGCCGCCGTTGATCATAGCCTTCCAGATCCTGCCGCTGGTGATCGTCTTTTCGGCAATCTCGGCCTTGCTCTGGCACTGGAAAATCCTGTCCTGGATTGTGCGGGGTTTGAGTTGGGCACTGCAGCGGACCTTGGGCGTCAGTGGCGTTGTCGGGCTGGGCGGCGGCGCGAACATATTCTTGGGCGTTGTTGAAGCGCCCTTGGTGCTGCGCGCTTATTTTGAGCGGATGAGTCGCAGCGAATTGTTCATGGTGATGGCGCTCACCATGTCGACAATTTCGGGCGCTATCCTGATCCTTTACGCCACGACCCTGTCCAAGACCGTGCCCAACGCTGTGGGGCACATGATTTCCGCCTCGTTGATCTCACTGCCTGCGGCAGTACTGATCGCGCGACTGATGGTGCCGGGCGATGGCAGAACAGCGACTGATCCCGATGATACCAGCCTCAAATATGATAGCAGCATCGATGCGATCATTCGCGGCACGATGGATGGGATACAACTATTTCTCGCCGTGATTGGCGTGATCATCGTGGTTTTTGCGCTGGTCGCACTTGTGGATCAGATGCTGGGTGTGCTGCCAATGGTGGGCGGCGAGGAACTGTCGCTGCGCCGAATGTTCGGTTGGTTGTTTGCGCCATTGATGTGGGCGATCGGCGTTCCATGGAGCGAGGCACCCACTGCGGGCGCACTGATGGGCACCAAGGCGATCCTCAACGAATATGTCGCTTATCTCGATCTGGCAGCGCTTCCGGCGGGCGAACTCGGGCCGCGCAGCCAGTTGATCGTCACTTATGCGCTGTGCGGCGTCGCCAATCTGGCGAGCGTCGGGTTGCTGGTCTCAACCATCGGCACGCTCTGCCCCGACCGCCGCGGCGAGGCCGCAGCGCTGGGTGTGAAGAGCTGGATTGCCGGCAACCTCGCCTCCGCGATGACCGGTGCGGTCATCGGGTTGGTGACTGCGGTTTAGATCAATCTTCCGGAGCGATGGTGACAACGAGGCCTTCGAGCGCGTCGTTCACCTGGATCTGGCACGACAGGCGCGAGCTTTCATTGCGGCTGTCGGTTGAGTCGAGCAGGTCATTCTCGTCTTCGCTCATCGCCGGAACCTTATCGGCAAAGGCGCTGTCGACATAGACGTGGCAGGTCGCGCAGCTGCAGCAGCCGCCGCAAAGCGCCAGCAATTCGTCAAAGCCGTTGTCGCGGATCACTTCCATCAACGAAAGGCCGTTCTGGGCTTCAACTTCCTGTGCCGAGCCGTTGCGGGCAATGACGGTAATCTTGGGCATGCGGAACTCCCCTGTACTAATCACGAATTTGCGGGCCTGATATAAGGCGCTTGACGTTAAGGGAAGCCACTTTTTGTGGACAAAAATCATCGGGCACTTGGCCTTGGGCGGGCCGCTCCCTATGTCCGGCAACCAAAGCAACAGGATTCTCGCAAATGTCAGACCGTCACGCGCCCGTTATCATCATTGGCTCCGGCCCCGCCGGCTATACCGCTGCGGTCTATGCCGCGCGCGCAAATCTGAAGCCGATGATTATCACCGGGGTCGAAGTCGGTGGTCAGTTGATGACCACGACCGAGGTCGACAACTGGCCGGGCGACGATGCCGGGGTGATGGGCCCAGAGCTGATGGAGCGGATGAGGAAGCATGCCGAGCGTTTCGGCACTCGGATCGAAAATGACTATATCGAAAAGGTCGATTTTTCGAAGCGCCCCTTCACGCTTGCCGGCGGTGCAGTTGACTACACGGCTGATGCGGTGATCATCGCAACAGGCGCGAGTGCGCAATATCTGGGGCTGCCGTCTGAACAGGCGTTTATGGGCAAGGGTGTTTCGGCCTGCGCCACTTGCGACGGTTTCTTCTATCGCAACAAACCGGTGGCGGTGATCGGTGGCGGAAATACCGCTGTCGAAGAGGCGCTCTACCTTGCCAATATCGCCAGCCATGTCACGTTGGTGCATCGTCGCGACAAGCTGAAATCCGAAAAGATCCTGCAAGACCGGCTTTTCGCGCGTGAGGCGGAGGGCAAGGTGACGATCAAGTGGAACCACACGCTCGATGAAGTGCTCGGCGATGCGATGGGCGTTACCGGTATGCGGATCAAATCGACGCAGGATGGTTCGACCGAGGATGTGGAACTCCACGGCGTGTTCGTTGCGATCGGCCACAAGCCGAACACGCAGATTTTCGAAGGCCATCTCGATATGGATGGCGGCTATATCAAGGTGCGTGGCGGTAACCAGCAACAGTCAACCGAAACCAGCGTCCCCGGCGTTTTTGCCTGCGGCGATGTGATGGACCATGTCTATCGCCAGGCGGTAACGAGCGCGGGCACGGGCTGCATGGCCGCGCTCGATGCTGAGCGGTTTATCGACGCAAATCTCTAAGATGATGCTTTTGCTGGCATGAAGCTGCTCTTGCGGAGCAGCGCGGCGCTAATCAATGCAACCAGCATCCCTACAGGGGCAATTTCGGCCAAGGTGATTCCCACTCGGAAAAGCGGGTTGGCATATTGTGCCTCGAACGCCTTCATCTCTGCAGTGAATTGGGCGATTTCAGCCGCCGGTGCACCTGCCGCCTGTTTGGCCGCTATTGTGCTGTCTACATACGCGCCCATGAAGCTGTAATCGGTGGCGTACATATAGATTTCCCAGCCAATCACATAGAAAAGCGACGCAACCGCCGCGATGCCCAGCCCGACGCCAACGGCAGGCCAGAAACGGATCACACCGCCCAACACCGTGTCGCGATATTTTTTTACACCAATGAACACCATGCTCAGTGCGACCAGCATGATGGTGTAGCCCACGAACACATTATGATCGTCGATCTCCGCACCCATCAACCACCCGACCAGGAAACTGCTGGCAAGCACCAAACCGCTTATGGTGCCGTAAACTCCGATAATCCGTCCCATATCCTGTCTCCTTTTTCTGGACGGGCCAGAGCTAAGCCGCCTTTACGACGCAGGCTATCGCCCAAACGGGTGATTGGGGCAGTATCGCCCGATTTCATGGTAATATGTCCAGCGTTCGCGCCTTGTGGATCGCCTCGGTCCTGTTGGCCGCTTCCAGCTTTTCGAACAGTCGCGCGACATGGGTCTTCACGGTATTGGGGGAAATGCCGAGCCGGCGGGCAATCACCTTGTTCGCAGCACCTGAGGCGAGCAGATCGAGCACCTCGCACTCGCGATCGCTGATGCCGAGCGAGCGAATAGCAGCAATATTGCGTTCGAATGCGGGACCACTCGGCCGCGCAGTCAGCCGGTTGCCGACCCAGATCCCCAATGCGACAAAAAAGATAGCGACGACGCCGACATAAAATTCGGTCGACCATGCGCGCACTGCATGTTTGTAGTCGAGCCATTCGAGCACAAATGCCCCGCCCGCCAGCGCCAATCCATAAAGGATCATCACCCTCCACATCTGCCCGAATAAACCATCTCGAAGGATGCGAGGCAAGTGACTTGCCAAGCATGGCTGTATCACATAGTTAACACAGCGGATGGGGGAGAAAAATCATGGCATTCAATCCGGCAGCGGAAACCGCCCGCTATATCGATAGCCTTGGGCCAGAGGCTTTGCAGAAAGCGGCGGACTATACCAGTGCGAGCCATTGGATGTCGCTCTGGGGTCTTCTCGCCTCCGCTGTTGTCACCTGGATCATCGTCCGGCTCGGCATTCTCGACAAGGTTTCGGCGAAACTGGAAAAGCGGGGATGGAGCCTGCGCACTTGGCTGGTGGGCTTCACCTATTTCATTTCCTCTGCCGTAATAGGCTTGCCCTGGGGTATCTACCAGGAGTGGGGTTTTGAAAAATCCTATGGTCGTACCGGCCAGCCGCTCGCAGACTTTCTGATGCAAGATGCAATCGGGACGGTACTTTCCAGCCTACTTGGCGCGCTGTTTTTCCTCGGAATTTATGCGCTGATCCGCAAGGCAGGCAAGCGCTGGTGGTTATGGTCGGGCGGGCTGGCCGCTATCGCAGGGGGCGCGACGTTGCTGCTTTCACCGGTGCTGATCGAGCCTCTCTTCAATGAGTATAAGCCGTTACAGGACGGCCCGGTAAAGGCGGCGCTGGTGGATATGGCGGCTGAGGCCGGCATTCCGGCAGACCGCATTTTTGTTTATGATGGCTCGCGCCAGTCGAACAATTTCACCGCCAATGTTTCAGGACTATTCGGATCGAAGCGTATCGCGATTTCGGACGTGGCGCTGAAAGGCGCGTCGCTTGACGAAGTGAAGGCGGTGACAGGCCATGAAATCGGCCATTATGTCAGCGGCCATATCTGGCGGATGGTCGGCGTACTGGTGTTGCTCGCAATGGTGCTGTTCTTCCTCGCCGACCGCCTGTTTCCGCGAATGGCGCGACTGTTTGGCAGTACGGCCAGCATCGGCGATCCACACGGGCTGCCGATACTGATTTTCACCGTCGGCTTTCTTGGATTATTTGCCCAACCGGTAATGAACGCGGTCATTCGGCAGGGCGAGCGTGAGGCAGACAATTATTCACTTCGCCATGTGAACCTGCCCGACGCATTGGCAAGCGCGTTGGTGAAGACCGCCGAATATCGATACCCCAGACCCAGCGCCTTGCAGGAGGCGTTGTTCTACACCCATCCATCGGTTGAATGGCGGGTGCGCAATGCGATGGAGTGGAAAGCGAAGGGAATGGAAAAGGCGGGGCGTTAAGCCGTCGCCTTTTTCTCCAATCGGAATTTGTGCAGCAGCGGCTCGGTATAGCCGCTGGGCTGCGCCACACCTTCATAGACCAGCGCACGTGCGGCCTTGAGGGCGATGCTGTTGCCTTCCAGCTTTTCGTAAAGCGGATCACCGGCATTCTGCGCGTCGACCTTGGCTGCCATCTTCGTAAAGGCGGCATCGACCTGTTCGGGGGTGCACACACCGTGAAGCAGCCAGTTGGCGATATGCTGCGACGATATGCGCAGAGTGGCGCGGTCTTCCATCAGGCCGATATCGTGGATGTCGGGAACCTTTGAACAGCCAATGCCCTGGTCGATCCAGCGCACGACATAGCCAAGGATGCCTTGTGCGTTATTCTCCAGTTCTTGCTGCACTTCATCAGCAGACCAGTTGTGGCCACGCGGCGCTGCGGGGATGGTCAGCAAGGCGTCGAGAGCCGGGGTTTCCTTGCTCGCCAGCTCCTTTTGTACCTCGAACACATCGACCATGTGGTAATGCATTGCGTGCAGTGTTGCGGCAGTGGGGGAAGGCACCCAGGCGGTGTTTGCGCCCGATTTGGGATGGCCAATCTTCTGCGCCATCATGTCTTTCATCATGTCGGGCGCGGCCCACATACCCTTGCCAATCTGCGCCTTGCCCGAAAGCCCGCTGCTGAGGCCGATCTGGACGTTGCGCGATTCATAGGCCTGAATCCAGGCGCTTGCTTTCATGTCTGCCTTGCGGATCATCGGTCCGGCCTGCATCGCACTGTGCATCTCGTTGCCAGTGCGATCAAGGAAGCCGGTGTTGATGAAGACGATACGGTCGCGCACGGCATAAATGCACGCGGCGAGATTCGCGCTGGTGCGGCGTTCTTCGTCCATCACGCCGACCTTGATGGTGTGGCGTGCGAGGCCGAGCACATCTTCAACCGCATCGAACAAAGCATTGGTCAGCGCGGCTTCTTCAG
>JALREL010000004.1 GCA_023262005.1 Sphingorhabdus sp.
GTGTGCATGATGATCGGCCTGCTGTTCCTGATGGGTTTGACGGATTTCTCGATGGCGTGGATGATTGTCGCGGTGTTCATGGTTGCGCTCGTCCTGCTTGCTGGTGCTTTGGGGGCGTTCGTGCGTGAAATCTCGCTCGCAACCCATGCGATCAAGGTGCGATCGGAGTATCTCGAACTGCCTTCAAGCGAAGACAAGGGCTGAAATAGTTCAGCTGCGGTTGATGCGCGCTACCACTTCGTCGCGCACCGTCGGCGTGACGAATTTTGAGATATCGCCGCCATAGACCGCGATTTCCTTCACAAGCCGGCTCGCTATCGGCTGAAGCGAGACATCGGCCATCAGGAAGACGGTTTCGACGCGATCGTTCAACTGCCGGTTCATACCTGTCAGCTGATACTCATATTCGAAATCGGTCACACCGCGAATGCCGCGGATGACCATGGCAGCGCCCTGGCTTTCAGCGAAATCCACAAGAAGCGAGTTGAACCCGACGACGCGAGCATTGCCAATGCCCATAGCCTTAACCTCGCGCTCGACGATCGCAATGCGTTCGTCATCGGCAAACATGGGGGATTTGGCGATGTTGGTGGTAACCCCGATGATGAGTTCATCGACCAGTTTTGCGCCGCGCGCGATGATATCCAAATGGCCGAGCGTGATCGGATCGAATGTTCCCGGATAGACGCCGATGCGTTTCATGCTGCTCCCCTTCCTCAGCGATCGCGTTCGAGCACATAGCGCGCAATGGCGCGTAGCAAGTCTGCTTCATGGCCATAGCTGGCCAGATGGCTGATCGCCTGTTCGACCAGCATTTCTGCCTGCTGCTTCGCGCGGTCAAGGCCCATCAGCGAGACGAAAGTCGCTTTCCCGGCATCTGCATCCTTGCCAAGCGCCTTGCCGGCAAGTGCTTCGTCACCCTCTACATCCATGATGTCATCGACAATCTGGAAAGCGAGCCCGATGTCGCGGGCATAGCCGCGCAAATGCGTGCGCCCTTCAGGCGCGACATGGCCCAATATTGCGCCAATCTCGACACTCGCAGCAATCAAGGCACCGGTTTTCAAGGCTTGCAGACGGGTGACGGTGGGCAGGTCGAAATTGGATTTCTCGGCCTCAAGGTCCATCATCTGCCCGCCCGCCATGCCATCAGGCCCACTCGCAGTTGCAAGCGTTGCGATCATTTCACCACGGGTGAACGGATCGGGATGGGTGGCAGGATCGGCAAGGATTTCAAACGCCAGCGCGTGCAGCGAATCCCCGGCAAGAACAGCCGTCGCTTCATCGAATGCCTTGTGAACCGTCGGCTTTCCACGCCGCATATCGTCGTCATCCATGCATGGCAGGTCGTCATGGACGAGCGAATAGACATGGATCGCCTCAACAGCGGTGCCGGCGCGAACCGCATAGCTGCGGGCGACGTTGAAAATGCTTGCAGAGGCGACAACAAGCAACGGGCGAAGCCGCTTTCCACCACCGATTGCGGCGTGGCGCATCGCCTCGAAAAGCCGTTGGCGCGGATCATCGGGTACTGCCAGCAGTTCGTCGAACAGCGCGTCGACATCTGCCGCCACCTGGGCGATTGCCTCATTCAGCGATGTGGCGGAGGGTTGGGCCAATTTTCAGTCCGCGTCGAATGGGCGGGTGCCGGAAGGCGTGCCATCGGCTCCCAGCACAATCTGCTCGATCCGGGCCTGGGCAGCGTCGAGCCGGGACTGGCACTGCGCCCGCAACTTATGCCCCTGCTCGTACAATGCGATCGATTCATCAAGCGATGCTTCGCCGCTTTCAAGCTTGCGGACAATCTCTTCCAACGCCTTGAGCGCTTCTTCAAAACTGGGTTCTGGGGCTGTGCTTGCCATGGCCACAGCTTTGGCGCGGGGCGGCTTGCCGGTCAAGCGTTTCGCTTCATCGAATATATCGGAAGAAATGACTTTGCGACGAAATCAAGCTGGGGCAAGGCCGCCATCCTATGAAAAAGAACCTTCTCCTGATCGCCCCGTTGTCCATGCTGGCGCTTGCGGCATGCAACAATTCCGAAACCCCCGCCAATGAAGGCGAAGAAGCCGCCCAGGCCGCAACGGCACCCGCGCCGGTGGAGCTGCCGCCAGCAATCACTTCGCAGGCGACCTATCGCTGTGCCGACAACACGATTGTCCACATCGACTTCCTTGGTGACAATGAAGCCGCGGACATCCGCGTTGGCGAAAAGACCGCAGTTGCGGTTCGCGTCAGTGCAGAAAAGCCCGCTGCTCCTGCTGAAGGCGAAGCCGCCCCTGCTGAAGCGGCTAAACCCGCTGGCCCGCTCAAATCGGTGGACGGCATGACCACGCTTTCGGGCAGCGGAAAGCAGATCCAGCTCAAGCTCGCCGACAAGGGCGAACAGGGCTGCAAAAGCAACTGAGCCCTTATAACATTTCGGAACCGGAAAGGGGGTCGCGTTGCGGCCCCCTTTTTCTTGGCGCAGCGCCTTATCGGCGTTAGTCTCTCGCAGAGGGAGGGACGGGGACATGTTTATCGGACATTTTGCACCGGCAATGATCGCCGCACGGCACAAGGATGCACCGAGCTTGCCGGTGCTGTTCATCGGCGCGCAACTGGTTGATTGGGCCTTTTTCGGATTGTTGCTGACCGGCGCGGAAAAGATGCGGGTGACGCCGGGCATATCCGCGATGAACCCGATGGATCTCTATCACATGCCCTATACGCATAGCCTGCTCGGTTCGGCGATATTTGCGCTGGTGTTTGGCGCTTTGATCTTCGCTGCTACGCGCAACCGTACCGGGGCGCTAATCGCAGCGGCAGTTGTACTGTCGCACTGGTTTCTCGACTTGCTCGTCCATGTCCCCGATCTCACTCTCGCGGGAAGCCCTCCGAAATTGGGTTTCGGTCTGTGGAACCATCCCTCGATCGAAATGCCGCTGGAACTCGCACTGACTTTCGGATCGCTTTGGCTATATGCCAAGATCGCCAAGCCCAAGGTTCTCCCGCTGGCTTTACTGGCGGGCGTGTTGCTGCTGTTGCAGGCGGTGAACTGGTTCGGGCCGGTGGAGCCGGAGGTGACTGCTGGCACCAGTTTGCTGGCCTTCTTTGCCTTTGGTTTGGCGACGCTGCTCGCATGGTGGGTTTATCGCAGCGAAAGCCGCAAACAGGCTGGCTAAAATGGGCGTGCAACGCTAAAGCGCCGCGCATGACCCAGATCACCCCGCAAATCGTCGCCGACCATGGTCTTTCCGAGGAAGAATATCAGCGCATATTGAATGCGCTGGGGCGTGAACCCAACCTTGTCGAACTCGGCATATTCTCGGTGATGTGGTCGGAGCATTGCAGCTACAAAAGCTCGCGCATCCATCTGAAAAAGCTGCCGACAGAGGCGCCCTGGGTAATCTGCGGCCCCGGCGAAAATGCGGGCGTCATCGATATTGGTGACGGGCAGGCGGCGATCTTCAAGATGGAGAGCCACAACCACCCGTCTTATATCGAGCCTTATCAGGGCGCGGCGACTGGCGTTGGCGGCATCCTGCGCGACGTCTTCACCATGGGTGCGCGTCCGGTTGCCAACATGAACGCGCTGCGCTTCGGAAGGCCTGATCACCCCAAGATGAAGCATCTGGTGCAGGGCGTCGTTGCCGGCATTGGTGGCTATGGCAATTGCGTCGGCGTTCCGACGGTTGGCGGCGAAACCAACTTCCATCCCGCCTATGATGGCAACATCCTTGTCAACGCGATGACGGTGGGTGTCGCCGATACCGACAAGATTTTCTATTCGGCGGCGACGGGCGTCGGCAATCCAATCGTCTATGTTGGCTCCAAAACCGGCCGCGACGGCATCCATGGTGCGACTATGGCATCTGCCGATTTTGGTGAAGATGCCGAGGAAAAACGCCCGACCGTGCAGGTCGGCGATCCCTTCACCGAAAAGCTGCTGATCGAGGCGTGCCTTGAACTGATGGCGACCGATGCGATCGTCGCCATCCAGGATATGGGTGCGGCCGGCCTCACCTCCTCGAGCGTCGAAATGGCGTCCAAGGGCGGATGCGGCATCCGGCTCGACATGAACAAGGTGCCCCAGCGCGAAACCGGAATGACGCCCTATGAGATGATGCTGTCCGAATCGCAGGAACGCATGCTGATGGTGCTGAAGCCCGGCAAGGAAGCGATGGCCCAGGCGATTTTCGAAAAGTGGGAACTCGACTTTGCCGTGATCGGTGAGGTTACCGACACGGGGCATATGGTGCTCGAATGGAATGGCGAAGTGGTGTGCGATATCCCGCTTGGCCCGCTCGCAGACGATGCCCCGCAATATGATCGCCCCGCGCTCAGCCGCGAAGACTATAAGGCATGGGCCAAGGTGAAGCCGCTCGGCGATGTGCCGCAGTCGGCTGATCTGACCAAGGATCTGCTCAAGCTGATGGCTTCGCCCGACCTCGCGAGCCGCGCGTGGATCTGGCAGCAATATGACAGCCAGGTCGGTGCGGATACTGCGCAGAAATCGGGAGGCGACGCAGCGGTTGTGCGCGTGCACGGGCACAAGAAGGCGCTCGCGATTTCGACCGATTGCACCCCCCGCTATGTCTATGCTGATCCCTATGAGGGCGGAAAGCAGGCGGTTGCCGAAACCTATCGCAACATCAGCGCTGTCGGTGCAACACCGCTAGCGATTACCAACTGCCTCAACTTCGCCAACCCGCAGCGCCCCGAGATCATGGCGCAGTTTGTCGGCGCACTCGAAGGGATGGGCGATGCCTGCCGCGCGCTCGACTATCCGATCGTCTCGGGCAATGTCTCGCTCTACAATGAAAGCAAGGCGACAGGCGGCGGTAGCGCGATCTTGCCGACCCCTGCGATTGGCGGCGTCGGCCTGCTCGATGATGTCGCGAAGATGGCGACCATCGCGTTCAAGGCCGAGGGTGAAATCCTTGCGGTAATCGGGCCCAACTATCCGGAACTCGGCCAGTCGCTGTGGTTGCGCGAAATCCATGGACGCGAAGATGGTGATCCGCCCTTTGTCGATCTGGCCGATGAAAAGCTTAATGGCAGCATCGTGCGCCAGTTGATCGCCGACGGTGCGGTGACTGCGGTTCACGATATTTCGGATGGCGGCCTTTTGGTTGCGGTCGCGGAGATGGCGCTGGCGGGCGGCATCGGTGCCGAACTGTCGCCTATGGATACAGCTTTCGCCTTTAACGAAACCCAGTCGCGCTATCTGGTCGCCTATCCGGCGGACAAGCCACTCAACCGCAAGGATGTTCCTTTTGTGAATATCGGCAAGGTGGGGGGAAGCGCCATCAGCGTCAACGGCGCAAGCGTTTCGCTGTCCGAATTGCGTGCTGCGCACGAATCCTTCTTCAAGGATTGGATGGAAAGCTGATGGCTGCGTCGGCGGGATATTCCGAAACCCCGCTGGCGAAGAAACTCGGCCTAAAAGATGGCATGCATGTGTGGTTTGATGCCATGCCGGACAGCGTGCGCGCCGAGATCGCGGACTATGGTGTGACCTTGATCGAGGAAAACGCACCTTCGCAGTATGTAGATGCGGCGCATGTCTTTTTGACCGAAAAGTCGATCTTGGCCGAGCGGCTGGTGGCGCTGCGCAACTGCCTGAAAACCTCAGGTCAGCTTTGGATCAGCTGGCCCAAAAAGGCCGCGAAGGTTTCAACCGACATCACCGAAGATACGATCCGCGAACTCGCGCTTCCCATCGGATGGGTTGATGTGAAGGTGTGCGCGATCGACGCCGTCTGGTCCGGCCTCAAACTCGTTATTCGCAAAGAGCTGCGTTAAGCGGCAGCCTTTTGCTGGCCCAGCAGGTCATAGGGATCGACGCCGCCTGCGCGCATGATTTCGTGCGCACGGTTATACTGCGTCGGTTCCTTGATGCCGAGACGCTTGCGTGCGTCAGCCAGCGGTTCGGCGAGGAGCGCACGGATATCCTGATGCGCGATCTTTTGTGCGGCCTTGCCTGCACGCTGGGCTTCACGAATCGCCGAATAGATGGGCACATTTTTGAGCCCCTTCTTGATCTCGCGGCCACCGGCATAGGCGATGAAGAGGATGCCCAAATTCGGGTTCTGGCTGTAGGTGAATGCGAGCACGCACTGCTCACCCAATGCATCGCGGCCATAGCCGGTCAGCACATGGAACAGGTCGTGCGTATCGCGCTGGCGGTTGCCATAGCGTTCGAGGAGGTCGTCGAACTTTTCGGTCTTGTCGGCAAATTTCTCATACTCATCGACAAGGCCCTGCGCAGTCAGACCTTCTTTCTCCATGAAGTCGCAATAGGCATGGGCAACGGTGCCCATCGGCAATTTGCGCAAGGATTTGTGATCGTCGAGGATTTCTACGAGGTTCTGCGGCTCAGCAAGCAGCGACTTGCCCATGCTGCTGCTCCAAAATTCGCGGGCGCGCTTGGTGAAGCTGTTTCCCGAAAGCGCGCGGATGATGTGGAACACCTGCTCGGTATCTTCCTTGTCGGCAATCAGCTTGCGGAAATGGTGCAGCGCCTTGAGCGGGCGGAAACCCGAATCGGTGCGCGCGGGGTGGGAGAAGGGAATTGCCTGATCCATGAAGACTTTACCTTTTCGATCCAAGTTCCGGATATCTTACCGACAAGAGTGTAAATAGCAAGTTAGCGAGTCATTATCAATAGCGGCTGGACGATGTCTCGAAACAACTGTATTGATGGGATAATACAGGGGGATGATCTGATGCCCAATCAAACGCTTGCCGACCGCCACATCACACTTGACGCGCTGCGCGGCTTTGCCGTGATGGGCATTTTGGCGATGAACATCATCGCCTTTTCGATGCCCGAATGGGCCTATGTCACCCCAGCGGCTTATGCTGGAGAGACGCTGGCAGATAAGATCACCTGGTTCCTGGGCGTGATCTTTGTCGATGGCAAGATGCGCGGCCTTTTCTCGCTGCTCTTTGGTGCAAGCATGATGCTGATTATCGATCGCGCCGATGCAAAAGGCGAAAGAGCGGGCCGGGTGCACTATACGCGCATGTTCTGGCTCGCGATATTCGGCCTCTCGCACTATTTCTTTCTGTGGTTCGGCGACATCCTGTTTCTCTATGCCGCCATCGGCAGCGTTGCCTTCCTGTTCCGCAACTGGGCGCCCGAGCGCCTGATCAAATGGGCGCTGATCATCTTCATCGTTGGCCTGCTATTCTGGGCGATGCAGTTTGTCGGCCTGCAGGTGCTGCAATTCTTTGCCACGCAGCCGGGTGCCGACCCGGCATTGGTGAAGCAATATCAGGAAGTGATCAACAGCCCCGATTTCGCCTTCAACACAAGCGAAGAACTCGCGCTGCACCGCGGCAGCTATTCCGCCATTGTCGCTGCCAAGCTGGCCGAGTGGCATGAACCTTTCGCGTTCATCTTGCAGGGCTTTTACGAAACGCTGCCTCTCATGATGCTGGGAATGGCGCTGCATAAAAATGGCTTCCTGTTGGGCAATTGGGATGCCGCCGCCTACCGCTACTGGATCAACCGCCTGCTTTTGCCCGGACTGCTGCTCAGCGCGTTGATTGCCGCCTGGGTGATGGCGAGCGGTTTTGATGTGATTACCGCGCTCGCCGCGTTCATGACATGGACCGCGATTCCGCGAATGATGCTCACCATCGCTTATGCAGCTTTGCTCATCCTTGGGATACGCAAGCTGGCCGGCAGTGCGTTGCTCGAACGGGTCACTGCGGCTGGCCGTGCCGCTTTCACCAATTATCTCGGTACCAGCATTATCATGACAACCATCTTTTACGGTTATGGCCTGGGCCTGTACGGCCATGTCAGCCGACTGGGCTTGTGGGTTTTTGTGCTTGGGGCATGGGCAGTGATGCTGCTCTGGTCCAAGCCGTGGCTCGAGCGTTTCCACTACGGGCCGCTCGAATGGTTGTGGCGCAGCCTTGCGCGGGGAAGCCTGCAGCCGTTCAAAAAATAAAGGCACACGCATAAGTGCTATTGCAACCTATTCGCATTAACGTTAAACGCGAATCCATGATCGTATGTGTTTGCAATGCCATCCGGGAAAAAGAACTGCGTGATGCGGTGCGTTGCGGCAGTGAAAAGCCTGCGGATGTATACGCCCGGCTGGGTCGCAAACCCAAGTGCGGGCAGTGCCTATCCTTCGCGCGCGATCTGATCAGCGTCAAAGCTGCAAGCGCCTAGCATTAGCGCCACCTCAACTAAGTGTAACAGGCCCGAATACCGGGCTTTTCCTGCTTTCAGAATTGCCTTCGCCAATCTATTATCCTGCCTTCGAACATCAGGAGAAAAGCCATGAAGGGCGACAACAAGGTCATCGAGTTTCTGAACGAAGCGCTGAAGAATGAGCTGACCGCGATCAACCAATATTGGCTGCACTATCGCCTGCTCGACAATATGGGCGTCACCAAGCTGGCAGAGCTGGAGCGGCACGAATCGATCGACGAGATGAAGCATGCCGACCAATTGGCGGAGCGTATCCTCTTCCTCGAAGGGCTACCCAATTTCCAGATGCTGGGTCGATTGAAAATCGGTGAAACGGTGGAAGAAATCCTGCGCGCCGATGTTGCATTGGAGCATGAAGCCATCCCGCTGCTCAAGGAAGCCATCGCGCATTGCGAAAGCGTGCGTGACTATGTCAGCCGTGATCTGTTTGCGTCGATACTCGAAAGCGAGGAAGAGCATCTCGATACGCTCGAAACGCAGCTCGAGCTGATCGCGCAAATGGGAATCCAGAACTACATCCAGTTGCAGTCCAAACCAGCCGAGGGCTGATTACCGGGTCGTATCAGAGGCGGCCGAACTGTGTCTGGCTAAAGGTGCGTGAGCCATATTGGCCGCGGCGCTCGACGAGCGGGCTTGCTTCGGCTTCAAGTGCAGTCAGCGTCGCTTCGAAAAGCGGGCGGAGCTGGACGACCTTTTCGACCAGTTCCTCGGGCCCCTGCCGGATTTCTACATAATGGCGTGCTGCCACTTCGATTTCCTCTGCCAGTGCAGCAAGTCGTTCTGCACCGAACTGCCAGCTTTCACCCTTCAGCGTGTGCGACGGTAAGACGAGTTTGGCCGAATCGCGTTCGCGCATCGCCTGTTCGATCGCATCGACCGATTTGATACCATCTTCACGGAAATAGCCGAGCACGCGAACAAATGCCTCGCCCAGCACGGTGCGCGTCTCGCCAAATGTGGCCCAATTGACGATTTCTTCCGCCGAATAGCTCATCGACGTCGATGCTCCGCTAGGTTCAACACTCCAGCGTTTGCAGTTATAGAATATAGGTAAACAAGGCGTTGACGCAGCCTCGATGCTTTTGCCGAGACGAGCGCTCAGTCTTTGGTTGCGAACGGGTTCTTGGAAGAACGAAAATTCATTCGCACCGGCACCGCGCCAAAGCCCAGATCGCGGCGGATGCCGTTGAGCAGGTAGCGGCGATAGCTGTCGGGCAGTTGATCCACACGATTACCGAAGACGATGAAGGTCGGGGGGCGGTTACGCGCCTGGGTGACATAGCGCAGCTTGATCCGCCTGCCGCCGGGGGCTGGTGGCGGATTGGCTGCAACCGCTTCTTCGAACCAGCGGTTGAGTTGCCCCGTCGAAACGCGCCGGTTCCAGCTATCCCGGGCCTCGAACGCGGCCTTGAGCATCTGGTCGAGCCCTTTGCCTGTAGCTGCCGACACCGCCAGAACGGGAACGCCCTTCAGCTGGGACAGGCCTTCGTCGAGCGCCGCTTTGATGCCATTGAACAGGCTCGATGCATTTTCAGCGACATCCCATTTGTTGATCGCAATGATCAACGCCCGGCCCTCTTCGATAACATGGTCTGCGATCTTCAAGTCCTGATGCTCGAGCCCCTTGGTTGCATCGAGCAGCAGGACCACCACCTCGGCGAAATCGATCGCGCGGCGGGTATCGGCGACCGAGAGCTTCTCGAGCTTCTCCTGCACTCGCGCGCGTTTGCGCATGCCGGCGGTGTCGATCAGCTTGATGCGCCGGTCTGCGAGTTCCGGATCGCTGGGGTTCGGATCGTGCCACACCCAATCGATGGCAATACTGTCGCGGGTGATTCCGGCCTCAGGCCCGGTCACCAAGCGGTTTTCGCCAAGCAGTTTGTTGATCAGCGTCGATTTGCCGGCATTGGGCCTTCCGACGATGGCAAGTTGCAATGGTGCGTCGGGCGCCTCGACATCATAGCTTTCTTCTTCAAAGCCATCGACATAAGGCATCAATGCCTCAAACAGGTCGGCCATTCCCTGGCCATGTTCCGCGCTGATCGCGACACCTTCGCCAAGGCCCAACGAGAAGGCATCGTAAATCGTGTCTTCGGCCTGTTTGCCTTCGACCTTGTTGATCACAAGGATGACGGGTTTGTCGCTGCTACGCAGCCAGCGGGCGATTTCCTCATCGAGCGGCGTTACGCCAGCCCGGCCGTCGATGACGAACAGGGCGACAGCCGCACCGGCCAGTGCCGCTTCTGTCTGCTGGCGCATCCGGCCCGGCAGCGTGGCCGCATCCTCATCTTCATAACCAGCGGTATCGACGATCCGGAATTTGAGGTCGAACAGCTTGGCATCGCCCTCACGCCGGTCGCGCGTCACTCCCGGCTGGTCATCGACCAGCGCGATCTTCTTGCCGACAAGGCGGTTGAAGAGCGTGGATTTGCCGACATTCGGACGTCCAATAATCGCGACTGACGGCAACATGATTCAAACCTTTTCGATGCGCATGCGCGCGATCAACGGAACGCGGTGAGACGTCCGCTATCGTCGAGGATGTAAAGCGTGTTGTTGGCGACAACAGGCGCAACCGAAACCGGGGCCTTGATGTCGACCAGCAGGCTCGCTGAACCCTCACCGGACGATACCGACCAGACCTGGCCTTCGCTGTTGGCAACAATCAGACGGCCATTAGCCAGCACAGGCCCGCGCCAGGTGATCACACCCTTTTTGTCTTCCTCATCGCGATAACGGGGCAGCTTCGAAATCCAGCGGATCTTGCCGCTCGCGCGCTGCACGCAAAGCAGCTTCGCATCGCTGGTCATCACGAAAACCCACTCGCCCGAGACAACCGGGGTTGAAATGCCTGCGATGTTGATTTCCCAGATGCGCTGGCCGGTGACCAGTTCATAGGCGGCCATGCGCCCGCCCTGACCCAACGCGAAAACGCGACCGCGATCGATGACCGGGTCGGCGTCGATGTCGGTCAGCGTCGAAACGCTGGTGGACATGGCGGTGCGCGACAATGTGTCGCTCCACACGCTACGGCCATTTTCATAACGGTAAGCGGCGAGCTCACCGGTCGAATAGCCTGCGATCACGGTGCCTTGTGCAGCGGCAGGTGCGGCGACGCCGAAAATGCCAGAAGCGCCGACCGGGCCGGCTTCGTTCCATTGCGATTCGCCGTCGCTCATCCGCACGGCGTAAATCTGGTTATCCTGTGTCATCACATAGGCATTGCCGTTCGACAATGTCGGTGCGCCACGCAGCGGACCTGCCGGGCGCTTGGTCCATTTGATCGCGCCATTGCTGGCATCAAGCGCGGCCACATCGCCTACGCCATTGGTGGCAAAAACGGTGGTGCCGTCGGTGCTGACCCCGCCGCCAAAGCGCGAAGGTTTGCCATCCTTATCGACGGCGAGCGCAGTCGCCCACAATTTTGCGCCGCTGGCAGCATCAAAGGCGCTGACCACTGCGTCGGTATCGATCACATACAGCTTGCCATCATGGACCACCGGGGTTGCGGCCAGGCGCATGCGGTTGCTAGCCCCGGCGACCTGCGCGCTCCATGCGCGCTGCGGTGCCTCTGAAAGCATCAGGTGGCCAGGCGATTTCGCAGCGTTGCCGCCGGGTTGTGACCAGTTGGCGTTGGTGGCTGCGGGCGGAAGGATGACCGAGATGCCGGAAAGCGCGGGATCGGCGACCGTATCTGCCTCGGTTCCCAATATGTCGATGCGCTTGCCGATGGTCGGCGTGTCTTTCTTGTCGCCACCGCCAAGTGCCGAACAGCCGCTGAGCAGCGCAATTGCCGCCAGCGAAGAGATTATGGTCGCATGTTTCTTCACAGGCTTAATTGTCCTTTCCTGCATCCGCTGTCGCAGATGCACCCTTCGGCTTTTCTTCAAGCTGAACGGTATCCACTCCCAAGGCACCCGCCATTTGCTGCGCGCGTGAACGCAACGTTTGCGGCAGGTCTTCCTGCTTTGCAATCTGGGCAAAAATGGGGCCGGCCAGATTGTCCTTACCCATTTTCATATAGCTGATGGCGGTCATCTCGCCCGCGCTGCCGAACCAGGCGTTGCCGGGCTTTGCCAGCGGCTTCAGCCGGTCGATCACCTGCTGCGGCGGCAAGCTATCAAATTCGACCGTGGTCTGGCGGATGAGCGCAAGATCACGGAAAGGCTGTGGCAGGCTCTCATCACCGACCACTTTCGCATAATCGGCAACAGCTTTCTTGGTGTTGCCTTCGGCTGCGGTGATGTTGGCCAACAGGATCTGCGCCATTGCGCGATAGCCGGGCTGCTCGGCCTTGGCGATGGTGCCCAACTCGGTCTTGGCGGCGGCTACATTGCCGCCTTGCAATTTTTCCACCGCCAGGATGAACTGTTCGCCCTGCTTTTCTGCAGCAGCGATCTGCTGGTTCTGCCAGTAAATCCAGCCGCCGAATGCAGCGAGGCCGACAACGAGAGCGATGGCGAGCCAACGGCCATACCGTTTCCAGAAATTCTCAAGGTCGCCCGCGCGGACGGCATCATCGACTTCGCGCAGGAAAGCCTCATCGCTGGCGCTGCGTTTGTCGGTTGGGGTCAGTGCCAAAATGGCCTCCTGTTTCGTGGTCTTGTGGCGTCCTTAGCCATGGATGGCCAGACTTTCCAGTGCGAACGGGCGGTAAGGTCAATCCGGCTTGTAAAGCTGTTCGTCGCTGGGGAAGGCGCGTGAGCGGACATCGTCGGCATATTTCTTGACCGCTTCCTCGACATGCTCCTGCATCGCACCGAAACGCTTCACGAATTTGGGGACACGATCGAACAGGCCGAGCATGTCTTCTGCGACCAGGACCTGGCCGTCACACTTGGCCGATGCACCGATTCCGATGGTCGGGCAGGGCACCTTCTCGGTGATTTCAATCGCGATGGGTTCCATCACGCCCTCGATCACCAGGGCGAATGCGCCGGCTTTAGCGACCGCTTCGGCATCTTCGACAATCGAGCGGGCTTCGGCTGCGCTCTTGCCGCGCACGCCATAGCCGCCGAGGATGTTGACGGCCTGCGGGGTTAGACCGACATGCCCCATTACCGGGATACCGCGGGCGGTGAGGAATTCGATCGTCGGCGCGATCACCTTGCCGCCTTCGATCTTCACACCCGCCGCGCCAGTTTCCTTCAACAGGCGCGATGCGTTGGTGAAGGCCTGCTCGGGTGATGCCTCATAGCTGCCAAAGGGCATGTCGACGATCACCGCAGCGTGGTAGCTTCCGCGGACGACTGCGGCACCATGCAGTGCCATCATCTCCATCGTGACCGCCACGGTGTGTGGCAGGCCGTAAATCACTTGTGCCAGCGAATCGCCGACCAGAAGCATGTCGCAATGCGGATCCATCAACTGCGCCATGCGCACCGTATAGGCGGTCAGCATCACCAGCGGCTCGCCGCCCTTGCGCTGACGGATGCGCGGCACGGTGAGCCGCTTCATCGGCTGCGGCGTCGGGTTGGCGCGGCTGGTGGAGACAGGAAGGGTGAGCGTTTTGGGCGTAGTCGACATGGCACAGGCGCTTAGCGACTAAAGCAAAGGGGCAAAAGCGCGAAAGCCTGACGAGTGAATAATGTTTGACTCAATGTTAAATAAATATAACATAGTGTCCGAATCACTTAACGTGGAGTGTGCAATGTCGTTTCGCGAAAAAATTCACTGGGTGGCATTTGTCGGGCTGCTGGCCGGATTCGGCTGGTATTTCCTGTCCTACCCATGGGAAACTGCCAATACCCGCATGGGGATGATGACGTCGGTATGGATGCTGTTTCCAGCGACGATCATCTTCCTCGTGCCCATGATTGCCGGCAGTGCCTATTTTGCCATCCGGACTCCCAAGGAAGCAAATCTGCGGGAAGACGAACGGGAAAAACTGATCCATCTCAAAGGCACGCACGCTGCCTATTACCCACTCGTGCTTGGGGTTTGGGCCAATATCTTCGCCATGATCAACGGGCTGATTTATGGCTGGTCGGTCAACATCCTGATGGCAACCTTGGTGCTTGCGGAGCTCGTGCGGGTCGGCGCTCAGCTTTATTATTATCGCAGGGGATACTGAGTTATGGCGCGCCTTCCCTTTGACAACGACATCAAGACGCTGCGCTTCCTTTCTGACGAAATGACGCAGGGCGATCTTGGCGACAAGGTGGGCGTTACCCGCCAGACCATCGCGGCCATCGAACAGGGCAAATATTCACCCAGCCTTGAGGTTGCTTTCCGCATCGCGCGCGTTTTCGGGAAACCCCTTGAAGAGGTTTTCCGTTGGGCCGGGGATTAGGGACTGTTGGATAGTGTGTGCACGCACTGGGGCCTGGGCTTTTCAAGCTCCCCAGCTCTCCCGCTCGGGCCCCGATTTTGAATATCCCGATCAGGCGCCCAGATGCGCTTTCACAAAATCCGCCGCACGCTCGCCAATCATGATCGATGGCGCGTTGGTGTTTCCGGAAACAAGGCGCGGCATGATGCTGGCATCCGCCACATACAGACCCTCAATACCACGGAAACGCAGCTGCGTATCAACCACATCGTCTGCATTAGCGCCCATGCGGCAAGTGCCGACCGGGTGATAAACAGTGTCGGCGCGATTGCGGATCATTTCTCCCAGCGCCGCATCATCGTCGATCGGGGTCGCGTGTCTATCGACGCCGCGATAAGCGGCAAGGCTTGGTGCCTCGGCAACGCGGTGCATCAGGCGGACACCAGCTTTCAAGGTTTCCAGATCGCGATCATCGGTCAGGAATGCCGGGTCGATCAAAGGAGCCTGTGCGGCGTCGGGTGAGGCAAGCCGCACGGTACCGCGGCTATAGGGGCGCAGCACGCAGGCATGGACGCTGAATCCGTGGCCTTTCACTTTCGTCCGCCCATGGTCTTCGAGCATCGCCGGAACGAAATGATACTGGATATCGGGTGCAGGCTGTGAAGGGTCAGTTTTCCAGAACCCTCCCGCTTCGGCGAAGCAGGTGGTCAGGATGCCAGTCCGCTTCATCCGATGTTCGAACAGCGCCTTCGCCATCCGCCATGTTCCGGCGAGGCTGTCACCAAAGAAATCGGTCGATGGGCTTTCGAAGCTCGACACATAATCGATATGGTCCTGCAGGTCTTCGCCCACGGCCGGTTTGTCGAGCACCACATCGATACCCATCGAACGCAGATGTTCGGCGGGGCCGATCCCCGAAAGCTGCAAAATCTGCGGGCTGCCAAATGCGCCTGCGGAAAGGATGACGGCGGCACGTGCCTTCAATGTACGGCTTTTGCGGCCCTGGCGGATGACAATGCCGGTCGCGCGGCCGTTTTCGACAATGATCTTTTCGGTCAAGGCGCCGCAAATGACTTCGAGGCGACCGGCAGCCTTGGCAGGCTCAACATAGGCGCGCGCAGCCGACCAGCGCTCGCCGGCTTTTTGCGTAACCTGGTAAAGTCCAAAGCCTTCTTGCTGCGCGCCGTTGAAATCGTCTGTGCGCGGCAGTTGCAGTTCGGCAGCGGCCTCCACAAAGGCGCGGCTTCCCGGATTGGGCCAGCGCTGGTCCATGACGTTGAGCGGGCCGCCCGTGCCGTGATAGGCATCGCCGCCACGCTCGTTATTTTCGGCACGTTTGAAATAGGGCAATACATCATCATAGGCCCAGCCATCGCAACCGAGCGCCGCCCAATTGTCATAGTCAAAGGCATGGCCGCGAATATAGACCATCGCGTTGATCGCGCTTGATCCGCCAAGGCCTCGCCCGCGCGGCTGGTAACCGGTGCGCCCGTTCAGGCCTTTTTGCGGTACCGTTTCGTAACGATAGTTGGAGGCATCGGGGATGAACGGCATGAAGCCCGGGGTTTTGACGCGGATTGTATCGTTGGTCCCGCCCGCTTCGACCAGGCACACCTTGAACTTGCCACTTTCAGAGAGCCGCCCTGCGGCTGCGCTCCCCGCCGAACCGCCACCGACAACGATGATATCAAACTCGTCCATACTGACTCCTTTGAAAGTAAGGTTTAACCGGACGATTAAGTTTGGCAATCGCTATTCGGCAGGCGTCACCGCTTTTTGCTGGCGTTCGTTCCAACGTGCCTTGATGCTGTCCGATGTGTCGCGGCTGCCATCATGGCTCCAGCCGGGTGGGCGCCATAAATAGCCAAGCTTGTAACGCCAGGGTGCTGACCAGACATCCTTGGCTATCGCGATCCATTCATGGAAGACGCTGTAGAGCAGGTTGAACGTGCCGAGCTGGCGGACAATGCCATAACGGATCACTTCCTCATCATTTTCGGCTGCAAAAGTGCCAAACATCCTGTCCCAGATGATGAAGAGGGTGCTGAGACCGAGCACGGCCAGGCCGGCTACGCCGAGGCCCATGACGGTACCGCCGGTGAAGGACACTTTCAGCGCCTGCGCCAGGGAGGTACGGGCCGCCTGCGTGGTGCGCACGTTGGCCTTGGTG
>JALREL010000045.1 GCA_023262005.1 Sphingorhabdus sp.
CTAAATCTTGTGCGAAATCGTCCCAGATCTTGTTGACCTTGGTTGTACGATTCGAATGATAAATTGATAGTTCCATTAATGACTCAAAAAATGTAGCCACTACCTGACTGATATTGAATAGGAACTCTGTCAGGATAACTAAAGCATCGGTGGGGCGTACCGGACGCGGTACCTCGTTATTGTGATTGTGCATCGCGTCCGGCTCCCAACTAATAATTACTTAGACTTCTTAACCATTTTGCCTGGCTTTGGTGCTCCAGCAAATGGCTGCTTGACATCTCCACCTGTTACCTTGCCCTTACCTGCTGAGCCTTCAACTGGCTTGGACATTGATGCTGGTGCGTGTGTACCCTTTTTCATATTTCACCCCCTTATGAGTTATGCCGCGCCGCCGATTGAAGCGAGCAATGATGCAATATCTGGGTATCGAAATGGTTCGCTTCCCCGAACGCCTGCGCACCCAGTTCGATATCCCGCCGGCGCTGGTGGATGAGCGTGTGCCGGCCCTCATCCTGCAACCGCTTGTCGAAAACGCTATTAAATATGGCGTCTCCCGCACCACCCGGCCTGTCACCATCGCAATCAAGGCATCGGCAAATGATGGCTGGATGACGATATCGGTCGAGGACGATGGGGAGGATTCCCCTACAACCGAACACGGCAATGGCATCGGCCTTGCCAATGTCCGCGATAGGCTGGAGGCGCGCTATGGCGACCAGGCGAGCCTCGCCAATGGGCGCAAGCCTGAAGGCGGCTTCCGCGCGGCGATCACAATTCCCATAACCCCCAAGGATCCGGAATGACTGGATTGCGAACCATAATAGTCGATGATGAACCCCTTGCGGTTGAGCGCCTGCAGATATTGTGCGCCTCAGAACCTGATATCGATCTGGTCGGGACCGCTGGTGACGGTGCGGCTGCCTTGCGACTGGCGCAAACGCTAACCCCAGACCTAATCCTGCTCGATATCGGGATGCCGAAAATGGATGGCATCAGCGTCGCGCGCGCCATTGCGCTGATGGAGCGCAAGCCGGCGATCATCTTCGTCACCGCTTATGACAATTTCGCTGTCGAGGCCTTCGACCTTGATGTTGTCGATTACATGCTCAAGCCGGTATCTGCCGACCGGCTTGGCAGGGCAATTGCGCGCGCCAAGCAGCAAATGGAAAGCCCTGTCACCGACGAGACAATCGAAAGTGGACAGGAAGTAGCAGAGGGCGATTTCGCCAGCGAATTCTGGGTCTCGCACCGCTCGGAACTGATACGCATCGCCGCGCTCGACATCGAACGGATCGAGGCGGAGCGGGATTATATGCGCCTCCATACTGGCGGTCGCAGCTATCTTTTGCACCAGACAATCTCGACGCTTGAACAACGGCTCGATCCGACGCGTTTCCAGCGCATTCACCGCAGCCATATTGTTCGGCGAGACTTGATCACCGGGCTGCGTCATGAAGGCGGCGGGGTGTGGCACGCATTATTGGCAAGCGGGGATTCAATGCGGATCGGCCGCAAATATCTTGCCGATGTCAAAAAACTGGCGGGGAAATAACTTCCCCGCCCCGTTTGGTTTCCAGCTATTAATGGACAATCAGTCCAGCGCGACTTTCACAGTCCCGCCCAGGCGGGCAATGGTTTTTTCTGCCTTGTTCATCGCGACAGATTTGGCGCGGGCTTCGCACTGCAACTGATCGAGCCGTTCGAACGATGTACGTGCCTGCGGGAAGGCGCAGACATTGCGTACGGCGCGCATCACCCGCGATTTGAATTTGGCTTGGCCCGCTTCGGTTGAAAGATCGAGATCGCTATACTCGACCTTCTGGTGACGGTCAGCTGCGTGGGCGGGGGCTGAAGCGAGGGTCACGGCAACAGCCGCGGTTGCTATCATGGAACGAAACACATTCTTTGCCATTTCAGGGCTCCTTGGGTCTGTTCGGGCCTCTATTCAAACGGGCCCTTTGGGAGAGGGGTGCAGGCCGGTTAAATCAGAACTGGGGAGCACTGGAACCGGCCTGCCCCTTTGATATGGAACAGGAATCGCGGCGGCGCAGCACCGCTTCGACCGGCGGTCTTGCCCGTTTTACAAGTCGACAAATGACATGACGAACAGCGGGCTCGCCCCGACGAACGTCAATTCGACGCCGATCAGCGTCGATGAACGACTACAGATGTAGTTGGTGATAGCTTAGATCAGGCCGGCGAGCGGGCTGGACGGGTCGGCATACATCCGGCGGCCCATGCGCCCGGCGAGATAGGAATGGCGACCCGATTCGACCGCCAGCTTCATCGCGTGCGCCATGCGGACCGGATCCTTGGCTTCGGCGATTGCCGTGTTCATCAGCACGCCATCACAGCCCAGTTCCATTGCGACCGCGGCATCCGAAGCCGTCCCTACGCCTGCATCGACCAACACCGGAACTTTCGCACCCTCGACAATCAGGCGGATGGTGACGCGGTTCTGGATGCCCAAGCCCGAGCCAATCGGCGCGCCCAGCGGCATCACCGCGACTGCGCCCGCATCCTCGAGCTGCTTGGCAGCGATCGGATCGTCAACGCAATAGACCATGGGAAGGAAACCTTCCTTCGCCAAAATCTCGGTCGCGCGCAGCGTTTCGCGCATATCGGGATAGAGCGTCTTCGCCTCGCCCAGCACCTCAAGCTTGACCAGATCCCATCCGCCTGCCTCGCGCGCCAGCCGCAAGGTGCGGATCGCATCCTCGGCGGTGAAGCAGCCAGCGGTGTTGGGCAAATAGGTATATTTCTTCGGATCGATATAATCGGTCAGCATCGGCGCATTGGGATCCGACACATTCACCCGGCGCACCGCAACGGTGATGATCTCCGCCCCCGATGCGACCAGCGCAGCGGCGTTCTGTTCGAAATCCTTATATTTGCCGGTGCCGACAATCAGGCGCGAGGTGAAGGTGCGACCGGCGACGGTCCAGCTATCGGTGATGCTCATGCGGCTGCCCTTAGCCGCCACCGACAAAGTGGACAATCTCCAACTGGTCCCCATCTGCCAGCATCACATCCGCCAGCGTCGAGCGAGGGACAATCTCCAGATTGCGTTCTACTGCCACCTTTTTGGGATCGAGGCCGATTTCGCGGACAAGGTCAGCCACTGACATACCGCCGCCAATCCGGCGCGGTTCCCCGTTGAGCATGATCGCTATCTGGTCAGTGGCAATGGTCATTCCGTCTCGCTTTTTGCTTGCAGCGCATATAGGGAGCAACGGCAATTCAAGGCAAGCATCTGAGCGGAAGAATATCTTGTCCGATACACCGGTAATCTACGTCCTCAACGGCCCCAACCTCAACCTGCTCGGCACGCGGGAGCCGGAGATCTACGGCACCGATACGCTCGATGACATTGCCGGACGGCTCGACGATCAAGCCCGCACGTTGGGTTTCGAGATCGATTTTCGCCAGTCA
Source organism: Sphingorhabdus sp. (assembly GCA_023262005.1). Lineage (GTDB taxonomy): Bacteria > Pseudomonadota > Alphaproteobacteria > Sphingomonadales > Sphingomonadaceae > Sphingorhabdus_B > Sphingorhabdus_B buctiana. The sequence continues at coordinate 3,433 of JALREL010000045.1, forward strand.
AACCATGAAGGCCATCTGATCGATTGGCTGCACGAGGCGCAGGCTGAAGGCGCGAAAGCGGTGTTGTTGAACGCTGGCGCCTACACCCACACCTCGATCGCGCTCCACGATGCGATAAAATCGATCAAAGTGCCGGTGATAGAGGTGCATCTTTCCGACCCGAAAAAGCGTGAGGAATTCCGTCATATCAGCTATGTTGGCATGGCTGCGCACAGCTGTATCGCCGGGCATGGAGCAAAATCATACGAACTGGCGCTGGACGTAGCGGCGCGTCTCTGACAATAGCGGCCAGTAACAGGGTCTAACGGAGTAAGAATATGAACGGCAAAACCGGCGGAATGCAGGTCGATACCAAACTGGTGCGCGAACTGGCCGAGTTGCTGAATGACACCGGCCTCAGCGAAATCGAGGTTGAAGATGGCGACCGCAAGATCAAGGTCTGCCGGAACATCCAAGCCGTGGCTGCGCCCGTTGCGGTTGCTGCACCCGCCGCGCCTGTCGCGCCCGCCGCGCCGGTTCCCTCTGCCGAGGCGGCACCGGCTGCTGCACCCGCCAATGCGGTGAAATCACCGATGGTCGGCACTGCCTATCTGACCCCCGAACCCGGCGCTGCCCCCTTTGTCAGCGTTGGAGACAAGGTCTCTGCCGGCGACACCCTGCTTATCGTTGAGGCGATGAAGGTGATGAACCCGATCACTGCACCCAATGGCGGCACCGTGAAGTCGATCTTTGTCGAAAGCGGCCAACCGGTCGAGTTTGACCAGCCGCTGATGGTCATCGAGTAAGCGCAGACCATGGGCATCGAGAAAATCCTGATCGCCAATCGCGGCGAAATCGCCTTGCGCATCCACCGCGCTGCGCATGAAATGGGCATCAAGACGGTCGCCGTCCACTCGACCGCAGACGCCGATGCCATGCATGTCCGCTTGGCTGACGAGGCGATCTGCATCGGTCCGCCCGCCGCAAAGGACAGCTATCTCAATATCCCCGCAATCATTTCGGCGGCAGAAATCAGCCACGCAGATGCGATCCACCCAGGCTATGGCTTTCTCTCGGAAAACGCGCAGTTCGCGGAAATCGTAGAGAGCCACGGCATCGCCTTCATTGGTCCCAAGCCAGAGCATATCCGCACGATGGGCGACAAGGTGATGGCGAAAAAGACCGCCGGCGATCTTGGCCTGCCTTTGGTGCCCGGTTCGGATGGTGCGGTTTCGGAAATTACCGAAGCCAAGAAAATTGCAGAAGCCGTCGGCTATCCCGTGATCATCAAGGCTGCCTCTGGCGGCGGCGGTCGCGGGATGAAGGTGTGCAACAGCCCCGACGACCTTGAAACGCTGATGCAGCAGGCTGGCAGCGAGGCCAAGGCTGCCTTTGGCGATGCGACCGTTTATATCGAGAAATATCTCGGCAACCCGCGCCACATCGAATTCCAGATTTTCGGCGATGGCGAAGGCAATGCCATCCATCTGGGCGAACGTGACTGTTCGCTGCAGCGCCGCCACCAGAAGGTGCTCGAAGAAGCGCCCTCACCCGTCATCTCTGCCGACGAGCGTGCGCGCATGGGCGGCATCGTTGCCAAGGCGATGGCCGATATGGGCTATCGCGGTGCAGGCACGATCGAGTTCCTGTGGGAAAATGGTGAATTCTATTTCATCGAAATGAAC
>JALREL010000149.1 GCA_023262005.1 Sphingorhabdus sp.
GCCGAGCATGGCAAGCTGGCCGGCATAGATGCGCGTTGCGCCATATTCGCCGGCTTGGTCGACACGGATCATGCTCGCCCGAGCTGCAGCTTGATCGCCGATCATGCGTTGCCCCCTTTGCGCAGCAGCGCGAGAATCGCGATTGCCCCCAATGTCGAGATCAGGAAGTTAAATCCGGCTAGCGAGATGCCGAACAAGGTCCAGGGGGCAACATCACAGCGGATCAGCGGCGCATTGAGTATGGCATCAAGCACATCCTTCCCGCTGCCCGGGGTGACAGTGGAAGAACAAGTCGTAATTCCTTCCCACCAGCCATATTCAACACCGGCATGAAAGCCACCGATGAGGCCGCTGACAAGGATCGCCAGCGCCGCGGCGGCGACCAGCGCCTTGCGCGCACCGGGCCCGCCAATCACAAATGCGCCAAGCGCCAGCGGAAGGGCAGCGAAATGTGGCCAGCGTTGCCACCAGCACATTTCACACGGATATAATCCGCCAATATATTGGGATCCATAGGCCCCTGCGAGAAGCCCGAAAGGAATGAGGAGCGCCAACCAGCGCGCACGATCGAAACCGGTCATGCGCGCTTCCCTAGCAGGCTCTAGTTATGCTTGCCAGCCTTGGGTTGCGCACCGGCGAGCCGTGAACTGGTACCGAGCCGGGCGATGGTTTGCATCGCATAATGCAGCTGGAAATCCTCGATACCCTGCTTCTTCAGCTCTTCCGGCGACTGGGCAAAGCGCGGATCATCCTTGCCGTCTTCCTCAAGGCTCTTGTCGTCTGCAAGATTCTCGTTGACCAAGTGCCGGCGCAAGTCGGATTCGCGCACAGCGACACGCTTGCGGTAATCGGGGTCAGAAATCTGCGGCACTGCGACGTCGGGCTTTACGCCACCTTCCTGCACCGACCGACCCGATGGCAAGTGATAGCGGGCGACGGTCAGGCGAAGCCCGGTGTCGCGCGAAAGCGGCAGCACATTCTGCACCGAACCCTTGCCAAAGCTGCGCTCACCCATGATCAACGCCCGGCGATGATCCTGCAAAGCCCCAGCGACAATTTCCGAAGCCGAGGCTGATCCGGCATCGACGAGGACAATGACAGGCTTTCCACCCGTGACATCTCCCTTCACCGCCTGTTCGGCGAACCAGCGGTTGACGATCACCTTGTCACGGCCGCGTTCGGAAACGATCTCCCCCTTGTCGAGGAAGGCATCCGAAACCTTGACCGCTTCTTCGAGGATTCCGCCGGGATTGGACCGCAAATCCACGACATAGCCTTGGGGCTTGCCGCCAAGCTGACGCTCGATGCCCTTGATCGCCGCGACCACATCTTCACCGGTTTCTTCCGAAAAACCGGTAATGGTGATCACACCGATCTTGTCCTTCACCTCCCACTTCACCGGCTTCAGGTCGATGATGGCGCGGGTGATGGTGACATCAAACGGCTCATCGCGGCCGGGGCGGAAAATGGTCAGCTTGATCGAGGTGCCGGGTGTGCCGCGCATCCGGTTAACGGCATCGTCCACGGTTCCGCCGACAATCAGTTCTCCATCGAGATGGGTGATATAATCCCCGGCCTTGATACCAGCCTTGTCTGCCGGAGTATCGGCGGTCGGGGCGATAACCTTGATCGCGCCATCTTCCTGCGTCACCGACAGGCCAAGACCGCCATATTCGCCTTCGATCTGGGTCTGCAGGTCGCGGAAATTGCTTTCATCGAGAAAGGCGCTGTGCGGATCGAGGGTGTTGAGCATCCCCTGGATCGCGCCCTTCATCAGCTGCTCGTCATCGACCTTGTCGACATAGTTGGCGCGGACCTTTTTGTAGACTGCGATGAATTCATCCATGTCGCGCAGCGGATCATCCTTGCGTTGCTCCGCAACCAGCGATGTGCTGGCAATCGCGCCTATTGCAAAGGCGGTGATTCCGGTGGTGAAAATCTTGCTTTTCATCGCGCTATTCCTGCTTGCCGAACGCATGTGCGCCGAGTCCAATTCGGTAGTTTGGGCTATATCCTGCCTTGCCCATATGGTGAAAGTCCATTTACCACGAAAGAGGGTTAACCTCCGACGAGCGTCTTTGCCGCCATTTTGATGAATATGGGCTGACGCTACTCCGCTGTTCAACCGAGCAGTGCGGCAATATCGATGACGCGGCCGTTGCGGCGCAGTTCGACGGTGATTTCAGCATCGACCCGAGCTGCGTTGCCGATAACCGTGCCCTGCCGCACGGCAGTGCCGGCTTCCACGCCCAAACGCTCAATGCCCGTGACCAAGCTGGCCCAACCATTGCCATGCTCAATGATCACGATATTGCCAAAGCTGCGATAGCGACCGGCAAATGTAACTTTGCCGCCCGCAGGCGCGATGATCCGTGCTTCCGGATCGACGGCAAGGCGGATGCCTCGCTCTCGATAGCCTGTGGGGTTCAGCTCCCCGAAACCGGAAACTACCCGGCCCGATACGGGAAGGACGAAAGCCGAGTTGGACGCTGCCTTTGGCATGACCCGGCCGAGACGCGGGATTGGCCCTGCATATTCGGCGAGACGGGCAGCAACCTGCCCGCTTTCGCGTTCGGCATCGATGCGCTCGACAAGGTCGCGGGCCCTTTCACCTTGCCCGATCGCGCGCTCAAATTCGAGCGCAGCGTCGGCATTGAGGCTGAGCGCCTTGCCGCGGCTATCGTTTTCGAGTGCCGCCAGCGCCTTGCGCCGCCCGGCCAATTCCGAACGCGCCTTGCGGAGCGAGCGGATCGCAGTGTTTTCCTGCTTTTGCAGGTCGCGCTGCAGCGCCATCTGGCTGCGTAACGCCGCAGTCCGCTTGGAGATTACCGGCTCGATAGAAGCCATTGCAGCACGCAGGCGCACATAATCCCGCCGGTCGCCGGGTCGCGCCAGCAATAGCGATGTCGGCTGGCGGGTCATATTCTGCAGAAGTGCGTTGAGGCGCAGCATTGGCGCATGGGCCTCTCCCAACAACGCTGCCTGCGCCTTTTGGCGGCGCGTTATGATCGCAATCCGGGCGTTTGCCGTTGCGATCTGGGCATTGGCAGCATCGATTTCCGCAGCCAGCGCAGCCCGGCGAGCGACAAGGCGGTCTGCGGTTGCCTCGGCATTGGCCGCTTCCTGCCGCAAAACCTCGCTTCCCGCTTCGGCGGCGGCGGCGCGCGACTTGGCTTCGCGGAGCGCTTCGATGTCGCTTTGCCCTGCCGCCGAAACCGCGAGCAGCCCGCCCGCCGCCATCGCACCTGCAAGGAATTTCGCCCACCGCATGGCCTTATCCTTCGCGATGATAAGGGTGGTTGGCAAGTATCGATGTCGCCCGGTAAAGCTGTTCGGCCAGCATCGCACGCGCCATGAGGTGCGGCCATGTCGCACGGCCAAAAGCGATC
>JALREL010000009.1 GCA_023262005.1 Sphingorhabdus sp.
CGCATTTTCAATAACCTTCGGCTGGCCGCCTTCCATCACAGCAACGCAGCTGTTTGTGGTGCCAAGGTCGATACCAATAACTTTTGCCATTATTTATTACCCCGATAACTAGATTAGCCCTGTCTATGGCTGGCGGCCCCATCAGGCACCGCTGCCAAACATGCGAGGGCGATATAGGTGGCAAATTGCTTGGCACAAGGCTTTGCCCTCCCTACATTGTCAAAAAGGCGGGCAATGCCCCGTTATTGAACGGAAAAGTCGAACCGGAGAGAGCGAGTATATGTTGAAGATGCGTGCAAGACTTGGCCTGCTGGCAGCGCCCTTGCTGGTCCCGTTCCTCGCAAGTTGCGGCCCGACCCCGCAGCTTCGAGTGCATGACGCCGTGATCAAACTGAACCCGGTGGATAGCAATCCCTCGGCAATGTACTTCACCGTCCGCGGCGGGCCGACCGATGTTTACCTAATGTCCGTCACCTCGCGATCGGTATTGCGCACCGAAATGCACGAAAGCGCGGTCGATCCCGAAACCAAGGTGATGGCAATGCGAAAGCTGGACCGTGTGCTGATCCCGGCGGATGGCAAGATCGAATTCAAGCAGGGCGGCAAGCATGTGATGGTCTGGGGCGTCAACCTGGTCGGTCGCCGATTGGGTGAAGTGGAGGCGCAGTTCCTCTTTTCCAACAATGAACGCATCGTCGTGAAGGCGCGAGTAGAGGAAATGGACGGCCGCGAGCCTGATGAAAAAACCGGCCATAGCGGCCACTGATGTTCGGGCCGCACCCTTCCGGTCGGCCAATGACAGCGCGCGAGATTGAGCTTGCGCGCTCCATATTCCACGACGCGATTGATTATGCGCGGGTGCGGATCCACAAACGCAAATGGTGGTGGTTCCAGACGCGCAGAATCACCATGGCCCCCGACGGCCATCTCTGGTTCCACCCCGGCAGCAACCTGTTCTGCGACGATTTCTGCGACCGCGACCTCAAGCTGCAGGGGCTTTTCATCCATGAACTGGTGCATGTGTGGCAGCACCAGAAAGGCATTTTCCTGCCGCTAAAGCGGCATCCCTTTTGCCGCTATGATTACAGCCTGAAACCGGGCTGGACGCTCGACCGCTATGGCATTGAACAGCAGGCTGAAATCGTGCGTCATTATTTCCTGCTCAAGAACAAGGCGCAGGTACCCGGTGCGCCGTCCCTGGCCCAATATGAGGGCATATTGCCATTTAGAGCGAAGGCAGGCGCATAATGATGTCGCAATTTGAGTTCATTTTTTCGCTGTACAGCTTGCTTCTCGGTCTCTCGCTCGTCGAACTGCTTTCCGGGCTTGGACGAACAGTCAAGGCGCGGTTGCATGTCGATGAGGAGGCGAAGGCAGGATATCGGATCGGCTGGCTTACACCGTTGCTCGGCCTGTTTGTGATGCTCGATCTTTTATCCTTTTGGGGTGCCGCATGGGCAGTACGCGATATCATCGCCGTATCCGGTGGCTGGATGATGGGTACGATGCTGTTCGCCAGCGCTTACTACCTCGCCGCACACCTTGTTTTCCCCGAATCCATCCCGAAAAATGGTGACCTTGATCCACATTATTTCCATGTCCGACAGATTGTGCTGGGAATGCTGTTCGCTCTGCTACTCGTCCAGCTGACCTTCTATTTCACCGAACCAACTTTGTACGCACGGCTGGTCAATCCGCAGGCACTGATACTGACCGCCGTTTTGATCGCGCTGATGACGGCGGCTTTTTTCGTCAAATCGAAAGTCATGAATATCATAGTGCTGAGCGCCCTGATTGTACGCTACGCTGCGGTCTATCTGATCTGAGGTTGACGCCATAGTCCAGCTTGCGCCAACAAGTTTCATTTGATACCAATTTGGCAGAGGTGGCCCAACCCGCACCTCGCCCAAGAGACTTCCATGAAACTTGAAGATTTCGGCCTCACTGCAGAGCGTGGCTTTCTCTCAACCTATGAAATCGATGGCATCGAACTGCCCCCCGGCTTTGATGAAATGCTCGATGCGGCGGCCAGCCTTTCAGGGCTGATCACCTCAGGCCGGGTGCGGCATTTCCTTCGCCAGGTAGGGCATCCCGACATGGCGAATTTCCTTGCGAGCGCCAGCGACGAAAAGGTGCGCACCGCGATGGTGCATTACAGCTTCCTCGTGCAGGCCTATGTCTGGGGTGAGGCAGAGGCGCCGACCACCCTTCCCGCCAATCTTGCCATTCCGATCTGCGCTATTGGCGACCATCTGGGCCTGCCACCTTTGCTGCCCTATTCGGGCTATGTGCTCGACAACTGGTACCGGCTCGACAAGAGCGGCGGCATCAGCCTTGATAACATCGCAATGCACCAGAATTTCCTCGGCGGGCAGGATGAGAACTGGTTCGTCCTCGTCCATGTCGCGATTGAGGCAGAGGCTGGCCGTGCGCTGCAATTGGCGACCGAACTGGTCGATGCGGCCGCACAGCAGGATGCTGCAAAGGTCGAAGATTTGCTGGTACAGATGCATGGCGTCTGGGATGCGATGAACGCGCATTTCGATCGCATGCCCGAACGCTGTGATCCTTATATCTATTACCAGCGCGTCCGTCCCTATATCCACGGTTGGAAAAACAACCCGGCGATGCCCGAAGGCCTGATCTATGAAGGCGTCACCCAATATGCCGGCAAGCCGCAGGCCTTTCGCGGGCAGACGGGTTCGCAAAGCTCGATCGTGCCGACGATGGACGGGCTGTTCCAGGTGGTGCACGAAAGCGATCCGCTGCGTGAATTCCTCGATGAACTGCACGCCTATCGCCCGCCCCGGCATCGCCGCTTTATCGAAGCGGTGCGCGATGCGAGCACCCTGCGCGATTTCGCCAAGACGCAAAACCAGTCGCTCAAAGATGCGTTCAATGCCTGCGTCGAACAGGTGGCGCGCTTCCGCACCCGGCACCTTGAATATGCGGCGAGCTATATCAACAAGCAGGCCCCGTCAGGCGCGGGCAACGATACCGATGTCGGCACCGGCGGCACGCCGTTCATGAAATATCTGAAAAAGCATCGCGACGAAAATCGCGCCCAGACAATCTAAACCGTTGGAACAAGGTTCAGCCGGTGGCGCATCAGCCACCGGCTGAGCACCAATGCAGCGACAATACCAAGGCCCAGGGCAAGGCCGATCCAGATGCCCACGCCGTCATAACCGCGGTAAAAGGCCAGCCAGGCACCAAAGCCCAGCCCCACAACCCAATATCCGAACGCAGCAAACAGCATTGGCCAGGTTGTATCCTGAAGCCCGCGCAACATGCCCGTGCCCACCACTTGCGCGCCATCGACGATCTGGAAAATCGCGGCGATGATCAGGAACGAAACGGCAAGCCGCAAAACCTCTGCATTGCCTTTCAATTCGGGGTCGAGGAAGAAACCGGCCAGCGTTCCGGGGATCGCCCAGATCAACACTGCCATTGCTGTCATGAACCCCACGCCTAGTGCATAGGCCGTCCAGCCCGAACGGCGGATCGCTTCGACATCACGCCTGCCATAGCCCAAGCCGACCCGTACCGTCGCGGCCTGTGCCAGGCCCATCGGCACCATGAAGGTCATCGATGCAATCTGGATCGCCACCGCGTGCGCGGCTGCGGCCTCAATGCTGATATAGCCCATCAGGAAAATCGCGGCGGCGAAGACCATCGCCTCAAATCCCATATGCAGGCCAATGGGAAAGCCCAGTTTCCAGATCGTGGCAAAACGCTGCCAGTCCGCGCGCCACCAGCGGCCGAAAAGATGATAGCGGCGGAACTTCGGATGCCGCATCGCGATCACAGCGAGGAAGAGGAACTGGAACAGGCTGGTCAACGTGCTGCCAATACCCGCGCCCACCAATTCCAGACGCGGAAGGCCGAAATGACCAAAAATCAGGCCATAATTGACCACCGCATTGACCACCACGGCAGCAAAACCGGCTACCATCGTCCATTTGGGCAGCTCAAGCGCAGCCATGAAACTGCGCAGCGCGACCACACCCAATTGCGGCCATAACAGCCACATGATGGCGCGCATGAACTGGCCAGTGTCGTCGGCAAGCCTTTCAGGTTGCCCCGCCCAAGCAAGGAAATCGCCGGTGAACCAAAGCACGGCCCAAATCGGGATACAAACAACTGTTGCTGACCACATCGATTGGCGGAAGGTGCGGCGGATATCGCGTACCGAATAGGATTTGCGGCCAAGCTCTGCCGCCATCAACGGCGACCCTGCGATGACTATGCCAATCCCGACCAGCATCATCGCGAACAATATGCCCGTGCCGAGGGCTGACGCGGCCAGCGCATCGGGACCGAGCCGCGCGAGCAGGAAAACGTCGGTCGAGTTGATCAGGACCATAGTCACATTGGTAAGAATCAGCGGCCAGGCAAGCACCATCGTCGCGCGAAGCTCGTCGCGCCAGGGGGACTGGCGGTCCTGAAGGATTGCCGCTGTGGCCATGTCGTTCGAATAGCGCAGCAAATTCCCTGCGGCTAGTGGGCCCTTGGCCTCCCGTTTTACAACTTGCGCTTTTGCTTGGCGTGTAACAAAAGCGCAACAAATTGGGGGTGGGCTGGAAGGATAAGAATAAGTGACCGCTCCAAAACGCATCCAGGAAAATCTGACAGCCGCCGTCGAGCGCCGCCTGCTCAATTGGATTTGCGCGCGCCTGCCGCTTTGGTGGACGCCGGATCGGCTGACGGCACTGGGCTTTTTCGGGGCGGTACTGATTGCTGCTGGTTACATATCGAGCAATTGGGGCCGCGATTGGCTTTGGCTTTCGGTCTTCGGTTATTGCCTCAACTGGTTCGGGGATTCGCTCGACGGTAGCGTCGCCCGCTATCGCAAGATCGAACGCCCCAATTACGGCTATTTCATCGACCACAGCCTCGATGCGCTGGCCAATACGCTGTTCATCCTGGGCATGGGCCTCAGCCCCTATATGCGGATGGATACCGCGCTTTTCGGGCTGAGCGGTTACCTGCTCCTGTCGATCCACACCTTCATCTCTGCCAAGATTTTCGGCGTGATGAACCTCACCTATCTGGGCGGGGGCCCGACCGAGGTGCGAATGATGCTGATCGTGCTGACCATCTGCATGTATGTTTTCGGGCCCGAAGCCGCCATTCACTGGCCGGTTGCAGGCCAGCTGTTCTCACCGTTCGACATCTTCGCAGTGGTGCTAGGTTGCCTGCTGGCGGGGATCTTTGTGTATCACACTACGCGCTCGGGAATGGAGTTATTCCGCAAGGACGGGTAATGACTATTTAGTAAATACTCGCTAACGCATTTAGTGTTGAAACACTGATGTTACGAAGAAAATGTCCGAAGCTCAGAATCTTGTAGCCCTTCCTAGTTCAAATGGGACTAGTAATTCAGAGCGAGATACCATCGCTCTGCATACAGGTCGCATACTGCAGTCTTGCTCGTTGGTAGAAAATGCACTTTTTAGAATGGCTGCTTCTCGAACTGACATTAAGGGATTTGCAGATTTAGAGCGGACAAAAGTACCCGCCCTTCGAAATGTGATCTCAAAAATCGTATCAATCTTGGATGCAGAAATTGCGGGTAAAGGAACGGGCTTCAAGAACCCGAAATCTTTAAAAGACAAACTAGTCGAATTTGACAAAGCCGCTTCACGTCGTTCCGAATTGGCTCATTCCGAGTTCATTGGAGTGTGCGAGATCGACGGAATAAAAGTCGCAATGTTGTCTAACGAAGGTATTGAAGGCTCGCGCTGGGAAAGTCGCCGAATCCAACTCTGGACATTTAAAGAACTAGCGGAAATCGACAAGTTGACGCATCAGCTTGCAAATTCTCTCCGCCAAGTCATCCAAAATCAGATTGACGCTATTCCATAGAAGAAAAGCGCATTTACTCCGGCTTCTTAGCCACCCCGACCATCGCGGGCCGCAACAAGCGGTCTTTGATCATGTATCCCGCCTGCATTTCGGCAACCACGGTGCCCGGCTCGGCATCCGCAGTCGGGATTTCGACCATAGCCTGGTGCTGGTTGGGATCAAGCGGCAGGCCCATTGCGGCGATGCGGCTAATGCCGTGCTTGGCGAAAACACTTTCCAGCTCGCGGCCGGTTGCTTCCAGCCCGGTGACCAGTGGCTTCATCTTCTCATCCTCGCGCATTTCGGCGGGGATGGCTTCGAGAGCGCGGGTGAGGTTGTCCGAAACCGAGAGGATATCGCGGGCAAAGCCGGTCGCGGCATAGGCGCGCGCATCAGCAGCTTCTTTCTCCATGCGGCGACGCACATTCTGCACCTCTGCCTGTGCATAGAGGATATCCTGCCGCGCGGTTTCCAGCTCGGCCGCCAGCTTGTTCAATTCCTCCGCTGCACTGTCAGCAGAACCAGCATCGCCCTTCAGATGTTCGGGCACGCCTTCCAGTTCCTGTTCAGCCGCTGCGTCCATATTATCCTTGTCGTTCATAATCGCCCCGAATGTCTTTTGTTGAACGCGCATATAGGCGCTCGCTTCATTTCATCAAGCGGCTGAGGGCCTGTCCGGTGAAATCGACCATGGGAACGATGCGGGCATAGTTGAGGCGGGTGGGGCCGATTACGCCCACCACACCAACGATCTTGCCGCCCTGATCGCGATAGGGCGCAGCGATGACCGAAGAGCCCGAAAGCGAGAAAAGATTATTCTCCGAACCGATGAAGATGCGCGTCGCCTGCGCCTCACGCGCGCTATCGATCAGGCGGGCGATTTCTTCTTTATTCTCAAGCTCATCAAGCAATTGACGGACGCGATCGAGATCGGCGGCGGCGGTTTCATCGAGCAAGTTGGATTGCCCGCGCACGATCAGCACCGGCCGGTCATTGGCGTCGAGCGACCAGACCGCCAGCCCCTTGCGCACCAACTCCGCACTCGCCTGGTCGAGCGCTGCCTTTTGCCCGCGTATCTCGGCATCAAGCCGCGCAAGCGCTTCGGATAATGTCAGGCCCGATAGCCGCGCGCTGATGTAATTTCCCGCCTCAACCAGCGCGCCATCGCTCACCGACGGTGTGATTTCGACCAGACGGTTCTCAACGCTTCCATCGGCACCCACCATGATCGCCAGTGCCTGCGTGCCCGAAAGGCGTGCAAAGCTGAACTGCCGCAACACCGTTTCCCGTTTCGGCACCATCACCACGCCAGCACAGGCCGAAAGGCCGGAGAGTGCCGCCGTCGCTGCCGCCAATGCGCTTTCGATCGGGCCGCTGGTTTCGATCCGCGATTCAATCGCCCGCCGCTCGTCCGCTGTGGGCTCGGCCGCCTGCATCATTCCATCGACAAACAGGCGAAGCCCCTGCTCGGTAGGCATGCGCCCGGCGCTGGTGTGCGGCGCGGCGAGCAAGCCAGCCTCTTCCAGATCCTGCATCACATTGCGGATCGATGCCGGCGAAAGGTTGAGCCCGCCAATTTTGGACAGCGTTCGCGATCCCACCGGCGCACCCGATTCCAGATAGCTTTCAACGACGATCCGGAAGATCGTGCGCGTGCGATCATTAAGTTCAGATATAGGCTGGCTGTTCACAGCCTAATAGTTAGCGTGCCTGCTATGCAAAGCAAGGCTGCCAAGCTATGGCGCGCGCAAACCCCGTATCAGGAGAATAAAATGCGTCCCTCAGGCCGTGCCGCAGACGAAATGCGCACCATTGCAATCGAAACCGGCTTCACCAAACATGCCGAAGGCAGCGTCCTCATCAGCTTTGGCGACACCCGCGTTCTTGTCACCGCCAGCGTCGAAGACCGCCTGCCGCCATGGTTGCGCGGCAAGGGTGAAGGCTGGGTGACCGCCGAATATTCGATGCTCCCCCGCGCGACGCACACGCGCGGCCAGCGCGAAGCAGCCAAGGGCAAGCAATCGGGCCGCACCCAGGAAATCCAGCGGCTGATCGGCCGTTCTTTGCGCGCCGTTGTCGATCTCAAGAAACTGGGTGAATTCCAGATCACCCTCGATTGCGACGTGTTGCAGGCCGATGGCGGCACCCGCACTGCCGCGATTTCGGGCGCATGGGTTGCGCTGCGCCTCGCGGTCAACAAACTGATGGCCGAGGGCAAGGTTGCCGAAGACCCGATAACCGGCCGCGTCGCTGCGATAAGCTGCGGCGTTTATCAGGGCACGCCGGTGCTCGACCTTGATTATATCGAAGACAGTTCCGCCGATGCCGACGCCAATTTCGTGCTGATCGAAGGCGGCAAGATTGCCGAGGCGCAGGCGACCGCCGAAGGCGCACCTTATGACGAGGAAGCATTGCTCCGCCTCCTCCGCCTCGCGCGGATGGGCTGTGACCGTATCTTCGCTGCACAGGCGGATGCGGTGAAGTGACGCACAGAAAGCTGTCCCCCGGAAAACTGGTGATAGCCAGCCACAATGCTGGCAAGGTGCGCGAAATCCGTGCGCTGCTCGAACCTTTCGGGATCGAACCAGTGTCGGCGGGTGATCTGGGCCTGCCCGAACCGGAGGAGACCGGCAAGACCTTTGCCGAGAATGCGTTGCTAAAAGCGCATGCCTCGGCACAGGCCTCCGGCCTGCCCGCTTTAGCCGACGACAGCGGTTTGTGCGTGGCGGCTCTCGGCGGAGCGCCGGGGGTCTACACCGCGGACTGGGCCGAGAAACAATGGTTCGAGGCGCAGGCCCTGGGCGGCCCGGGGCGCGACTGGTATCTCGCCATGGGCAAGGTCGAGGGGAAACTTGCCGAGCAGGGCCCCGATGTCGATCGCAGCGCTTACTTCACCTGCACGCTCGCCCTCGCTTGGCCCGATGGGCATGAGGAAGTGTTCGAGGGCCGGGTGCATGGCACGCTTGCCTGGCCACCGCGCGGGACGATGGGTTTCGGCTATGACCCGGTATTCGTGCCGCTGGGCCGCGACCAGACTTTCGCCGAACTTGATCCCGCTGAAAAGCACGCGATGAGCCACCGTGCCGATGCCTTCCGCAAGCTGGTCGAGGCATTGTTTTGAGCGAGGCACTGGCCCTTTATATCCATTGGCCATTCTGCGTTTCCAAATGCCCCTATTGCGATTTCAACAGCCATGTGCGTGATCAGGTGGACCAGGCGGCATGGCGAGAAGCCTTGCTCGCCGACCTCGCACATGAGGCGCGGCTGACCGAAGGACGCAAGCTGGGCTCAATCTTTTTTGGCGGCGGCACACCCTCACTGATGCCACCCGAAACAGCTGCTGCGCTGATCGATGCGGCACAGCGGCATTGGGGGTTCGCGGATGATATCGAGATCACCCTTGAGGCCAACCCCTCCTCGGTCGAGGCGGCACGTTTTGCAGAGCTGGCGTCGGCTGGAGTAAACAGGGTGTCGCTCGGTTTGCAGGCGCTTGATGATCAGGTGCTCGAATTTCTGGGCCGCGCGCACCGGGTGGATGAAAGCCTCGCCGCGCTCGAAACCGCACAACGGCATTTCGGGCGGGTCAGCATCGACCTGATCTATGCCCGACCCGACCAGTCGGCTGCGGCCTGGGATGCCGAACTGGCGTGCGCCATCGGCTTTGGCACCACGCACATGTCGCTCTACCAATTGACCATCGAACCCGGCACCCGCTTCGCCACCGATGTCGCCAAACGGCAATGGCAACCACTCGACGATGATGCAGCGGCTGATCTGTATGAGCTGACCCAGACGCGGATGGAGGCCGCCGGCCTTCCCGCCTACGAAATCAGCAACCACGCCGCCCCCGGGCAGGAAAGCCGCCACAACCTCGCTTACTGGCGCTACCAGGATTATGTCGGCATCGGGCCCGGCGCGCATGGACGGCGAACCGGAATGGCGACGCAGCGGCACCGCAAGCCGGAGAATTTCCTCTCCGCCATCGAACGCAACGCGCATGGCCTGCAAAGCGAAACCGTGCTCGATCCGGCCACACAAGCGATGGAGGCGCTGCTGATGGGCCTTCGTCTGCGCGAGGGTGTGGATATCTCCGCACTGAGCGACCGTTTTGCTATCGATTCCGGAGATTTGGTTGATTGGGCCGCTGTGGATAAGCTTGAGGCGCTCGGCTTTGCTGATCGGGAGGGATTCCAATTGGCTATCACCCCCAAAGGCTTCCCGTTGCTCGACGCCATCCTGCCACAAATCGTTGCGATTGAGCCGACGCCCGACGCCTGATAGCATCGCCGCCATGGCCGATACGCTGATCGCCGAATATCGTTCCTACCTTGCGGATAATCGCCGCCGGTCGATCCACAGCGTGCGCGCTTATGTGGCGACGGCGGAGCGATTGTGCGAATTCCTGACCGAGCATCTGGGTGAGCCTGCCAACCGCACTACGCTTGCCAAGGCCGGTGCAGCCGACCTGCGGGCTTTCCTCGCCAACAGACGGGGCGATGGGCTCACCAACCGCTCGACCGCGCGTGAACTATCCGCCGTACGCAATTTCCTGCGCTTTGCGCTTGGCGATGAAGCCGCGATCCCCGCGCTCAAGGGCCCGCGCGTGCAGCGCAGCTTGCCCCGCCCGGTTGATCCCGAGGCGGTGCTGGCGCTGGCGGGCGATGCGGCCGATAGCGCCAGCGATAGCTGGATCGGCGCGCGCGACTGGGCGGTGTTGCTGCTGCTTTATGGCTGCGGGCTACGCGTCAGCGAGGCGACCGGCCTTACCGGCGATGTGCTGCCGCTGGGGCAGACACTGCGCGTTACCGGCAAGCGCAACAAGACCCGCATCGTGCCTTTGCTCGATGGCGTGCGCGAAGCGATTGAAGGCTATCTTGAACTCTGCCCCTACCCGCCTGCCAAGGGTGAGCCGCTGTTTCGCGGGCGGCGCGGCGGGCCATTATCCCCTGCGCTGATCCGCCGCGCGGTACAGGGCGCGCGCAAGCGATTGGGGCTATCGGAAAAAACCACGCCGCATGCGCTGCGCCACAGCTTTGCAACGCATTTGCTGGCGGGCGGCGCGGATTTGCGCAGCCTGCAGGAATTGCTGGGCCATGCCAGCCTGTCGTCAACGCAGGTCTATACCGCAGTCGATACCGCTATGCTTCTGGATGAGTATCTGAACGCGCATCCACGGGCTTAGGCTTCCACCGAACAAGCCGCCACACATAGGTCACGACAATCGCCACGATCACCAGCGTCGAGAGCGGCCCGAGCCATTTTTCGACATCCTCGAACTGCGAGCCGAGGAAATAGCCAGCGCCCGCCAATGCTGCGCTCCACCCCGCAGTCCCGATGGTGGAAAACACAAGGAAACGGCGCAGCGACATGCCGAAAAGGCCGGCCGGTATCGAAATCAGCGAGCGCAGGGTCGGGATCATCCGCGCGACCAGAACGATCGTCGATCCATAGCGTTCGAAAAGCCGTTCACCGCGCTCCACCTCTTCCCAATCGAGCGTAAGCCAGCGGCTATATTTATCGATGAAGACATGCATCCGCGCTTCACCGAACTTGATCGCCAGCCAGTACCAGAACCAGTTGCCGAGCATCGCACCGGCGGTGCCCGCGGCAATTGTACCCGTCAGCGTCATATTGCCGCGCGAAGCGGAGACACCGGCGACCGTCATGATCACTTCTGATGGCACCGGGGGGAAAACGGTTTCAAGCAGCATCAGGAGTGCAACACCCCAATAGCCGGCCCAATCGACCAGTCGGATTATCCAGTCTTCCATAGGAGATCAGCTCGCTTTGCGTTCCTTGAGGCGCAGCTCGATTGCATCCCAGATTTTTCCGGGCGTGTCGGTGCCGTTGAAACGATCGATGGCGACGATACCTGTCGGCGAAGTCACGTTGATCTCGGTCAGCCACTCGCCGCCAATCACATCGATGCCGACAAAGATCAGCCCCAATTCCTTGAGGCGCGGGCCCATCGCAGCGCAGATTTCCTGCTCGCGCGGGGTAAGTTCGGTTGCCTCGGCGCTGCCGCCGACAGCCAGGTTCGAACGGAATTCGCCTTCGCCCGGGCGACGGTTGATCGCACCTGTGACTTCGCCATCGATCAGCACGATGCGCTTGTCGCCCTTGGCCACATCGGGAAGGAAGGGTTGCACCATATGCGGTTCGGGCCAGGTGCTGTTGAACACCTCAAACAGCGCGCCCAGATTGTCGCCCTCTGCCGGCACGCGGAAGATCGCCTTGCCGCCATTGCCGTGCAGCGGCTTCACGACGACCGCGCCATGTTCCTTCTGGAAGGCGCGCACCTCGTCGGTCGAACGGGTGATCAGCGTCGGCGGCATGAAGCGGCGGTAATCGAGCACCATCACCTTTTCGGGCGCATTGCGCACGCTGACGGGATTGTTCACCACCAAAGTCTCATGCTCGATCCGCTCAAGCAAATGCGTCGCTGTGATATAGCCGACATGGAAAGGCGGGTCCTGCCGCATCAGCACGACATCAACGTCCGATCCCAGATCGATCCTTTTGGGTTCGCCAAATCGGTAATGCGCGCCGGCCACTCGCTGCAGGTCGTATACCGGATGGGCAAAGGCGGTCAGACGATCATTGGCGTCGAGGGTGAGCGTACCGACATCATAGTGCCATACATCATAGCCACGCGCCTGCGCCGCGAGCATCAGCGCAAAGCTGCTGTCGCCATTTATGTTGATCCCCGCCATCGGGTCCATTTGCACCGCAACGCGCAACCCCATCCGTCGCCCTCTTCTTCTCTATCCGTGCCAGACGTTCACCAGATGGTGCGGCAAGCGCCAAGGTGCAACCAATATCACATCAATCCGCATATTTTCCGCACCCTTACCGTAACGCGGCAACAATTGTTCGGCCGCTGCGGCGACGCGGCGCAGCCGCCAACTGTCAATCGCAGTCGCCAGATCAAGTTGCTTCGTACGGGCTTTGACTTCGATGAAGGCGATGGTCTTTCCGCGCCGGGCGATCAGGTCTACTTCGCCCCACGGGGTTTTGAGCCTTTGGGCGACGATCCGCCACCCCTGCAGCCGCAACCACCAGGCAGCGATGGCTTCGCCGCGACGGCCCGTTCGTTCGGCACGTTCGCGACGCCCACTCATGCGCCCGATTTGAGGGCCATTGCGCGCTCGTAAACCTCTGCCCGATCAACGCCGAAGCGTTTGGCGATATCCTTTGCGGCCTTTGCGGGTGGCATGCTTTCCAGAGCTATCTTTAGCGCGCTTTCATAGTCGCCTGCCTCGTGCGCTGCTTCAGCGGGCGGACCCACAACGACCACGATTTCGCCCTTTGGTTCGACCTCAGCATAATGATCGGCCAATTCGGGCAGCGTTCCCGAAACCACTTCTTCGAACTTCTTGGTGAGTTCGCGGGCAACAACGGCGTCGCGCGGCCCCAATATCACCGCCATCGATTGCAGCGATGCACCCAGCCTCGGGCCGCTTTCGTAGAACAGCAGCGTAGATTTTACATGGGTAAATTCTGCCAACACATCGGCGCGTGCCTTTGTTTTAGAAGGAAGAAATCCCGCAAATAGGAATCGGTCAGTCGGCAGTCCCGAAATCGACAAGGCGGCAATCGCCGCGCTTGGCCCCGGGGCAGTGCTGACCGTTATTCCCGCCTCGCGCGCGGCACGCACCAATTTGTATCCGGGGTCGGAAATCAGCGGGGTTCCGGCATCCGAAACCAGCACCACGACCCCGTTTCGCGCTGCTGCGAGCAGGCTGTCCCGGTCGGCCTCGCTGCTATGGTCGTGATAGGGCCGCATCCGCTTTTTCAGCCCCAGATGATGGAGCAATTTGCCTGTCACCCGGCTGTCTTCCACCGCCACCAGATCGGCGGCGCGCAGCATTTCTATCGCCCGTTGTGACATATCTGCCAGATTGCCGATCGGGGTCGCGACGATGTAGAGACCGGACTCGATAGCCTTTGCCGGTTTTTCCGGCTTAGATGCAGAATAATCATAAAGGTCGGAGGACATGGACATGACCATTGCAGCAAGCTTGGCTGCGCCGCAAGCGCAGTCGGATAGGATCTGGTCGACGGCGAAACGCGCCACTGCCCTTTTCGCCCTGATCTTCCTCGCCGCGTGCCAATCGGTCATTCCAAAGGGTGGGCAGCGTCCATCTGGCCCGCCGCCGGTTGAATCCCCTGATCCGGGCAATGTCGTGCTGTCTGACGGAGATCGCCACCGGGTGGCCCTGCTGCTGCCGGTAAGCGGCGCGGACGGCGATGTTGGCCAGTCGATTGCCAATGCAACCACACTCGCCCTTCTCGACACCCGCAACACCAATATCCGCATGACGACCTATGACACCGCGCTTGGGGTGGATGCTGCGGTGAAAAAGGCAGTTGCCGATGGCAACAAGCTGATCCTTGGTCCGCTGCGCAGCGACGATGTGGTCGCGGTCGCCAATGTCGCGAAGCCCGCTGGTGTTCCGATGATCAGCTTTTCCAACGATGTCGGCGCCGCAGGACAGAATGTCTTCCTGCTCGGTCACTTGCCCAACCAGTCTATCGACCGGGTGGTGAACTATGCCAAGGCGCAAGGCTATACCCGCTTTGGTGGTATAGTGCCCAAGTCGGTCTATGGCCAGCGCGCGCTTTCAAACCTCACCAACTCGGTGCGCGGCGCGGGTGGTACGCTGGTTTCGATCCAGGAGATTGACGGCAGCGCCGCCTCCATCGAAGCCGCAGCGCGGAAACTGACGGCCGCCGGCGCGATCGACGCAGTGTTGATTGCGGACAATGGCCGCGTCGCCATCGCGACCGTCCCCGCTCTGCGCCGGGCCGGCCTCAACAATGCAAAGATCCTCGGCACCGATTTGTGGAATATCGATGCCACCGTCGCCTCCAACGCCGGGATGCGCGGCGCCTGGTTTGCCAGCGTTTCGGACAATATGTTCCGCCAATATGCCGACAAATACCGCGCACGCTTCGGCAAATCACCGTCGCGCCTGTCCAGCATGGGTTATGACTCGGTGCTGCTCGTCGCGCGCGTCGCGCAGGATTGGAAGGTCGGAACCCGTTTCCCGGTCGCCCGGCTGACCGATGCCGATGGCTTTATCGGCATCGACGGGGCTTTCCGCTTCCTAGGTAACGGCATGTCCGAACGTGCGCTTGAGGTGCAGGAGGCGCAGGCAGGTAAGTTTGTGACCATCGATCCCGCCCCGCGCGGTTTCACGCCGGCGAAGTAACCGCGCGGCCAATGCCGATCGAGCAAGCACGCCGCTTCATGGAAGCCGCGCTCGAACTGGCGCGCGCGGCAGCGGCTGCGGGCGAGGTGCCGGTGGGCGCGCTGGTCGTCAAGGATGGTGCGATTGTCGGGCGCGGGGCCAACCGCCCGATTGCCGGGCATGATCCCACCGCGCATGCCGAAATCATGGCGATGCGCGAAGCCGCCACGCATCTGGGCACCGACCGGCTCATCGGCTGCGACCTGTGGGTCACACTCGAACCCTGCGCCATGTGTGCCGGGGCCATCGCCCACGCCCGCATTGCCCGCCTCTATTATGGCGCCAGCGACCCCAAGGGCGGTGCGGTGGAGCATGGGCCGAGATTGTTTGAGCAACCCACCATCCACCACCGGCCCGAAGTCTATGGCGGGATTTGTGAAGACGAAGCTGCCGAACTGCTGAAGGCTTTTTTCGGCGCGCGGCGTTAGCGCAAATGCTTCCCGAAAAACGCCATCGTCCGGCTCCACGATAGCTCGGCTGCTGCCTTGTCGTAACGCGGGGTAGTGTCGTTGTGGAAGCCGTGCTGCGTGCCGGGGTAATAGTGCACGTCAAACGGTTTCTGGTGCGTTAGCAGTGCCGCCTGATAGGGCAAGGCCCCTGCGTTGATGCGCTCGTCATTTTCGGCATAATGGATCAGCAGCGGTGCCTTGATCGAAGGCACCTCGGCTGCGGTCGGTTGGCGGCCATAATAGGGCACCGATGCCGCAAGTTCAGGACAGGCCACGGCAAGCGCATTGCAAATGCCGCCGCCATAGCAAAAGCCGACGGCACCGACCTTGCCAGTCGATTTCGCGTGCAGGCGCAGGAAATCGAACGACGCCACCCAATCTTCGAACAACTTCCTGGGATCGAGCTTTGCCTGCAATTCCCGCCCCTTGTCGTCATTGCCCGGATAGCCGCCTACCGACGTCAGCGCATCGGGCGCAAAGGCAAGATAACCGGCCTTGGCAAGGCGCCTTGCGACATCCTCTATATAGGGGTTGAGCCCCCTATTCTCGTGGATAACAAGCACCGCAGGCAGCTTGCCCTTGGCCTTTGCCGGCATGGCGAGCAGGCCCGAAATCGCTCCATGGCCCTTGGGGCTAGGTACCGACGGCCGTTCGGTTCGGATGGCCGGGTCATCGGGCTTCACCTGCTGCGCCAGCGCATAATCGGGACGCAGTTGGTTGAAGATCATCGCGCCTGTCACACCTGCAGCAGCATATTTCGCTGCGCGCTCGATAAACTCACGCTTGCTTAGCTTGCCATGCACATAGCCGTCGAAAATCTCGAGTATCGCCGGATGAAAATCGGCGGCGGTTTTGCGCCCGGTCATCGTCAGTGCACGAAGCGGGCAACCACGTCGCGATAGCTGCGGCTGACCTTCACCTGTGCGCCCGATTCCAGGATAAGGAAGCATTCGCCATTAGTGTGCGGCTTCACCTGCCGCACGAGATCGAGATTGACGATCTTTGAACGGTGAACGCGCTGGAAAGTGCGCGGGTCGAGGCGCTTTTCGAGGTCCTTCATCGTTTCGCGCAGGATCAGCGAATTGTCAGCAGTGATGATGCACATATAGTCGCCCGCT
>JALREL010000016.1 GCA_023262005.1 Sphingorhabdus sp.
CCACTTGATCCGTCGACCAGCCGACTTCCACGGTGGCGGCAGACATTGGTGAAGGCGCGCAACTGCATGTCTTGCCCGCGCACGACGATGACGCTTTCACCGACATAGTCGAGGCTGTGCCAGTCACCCGCATTGGGCACATCCGAAACATGGCAGACCACCTGCCAGCCGGGGCGGAAAATGCGGTCGATTTCGAGCTGGGCGAATTCCGCGTCGTTATAAGTCCAGGCCGGAAGGCTCCAGCCGTCCAACGGGTCGTGACCAGTGTCGAGTTTATGGATGCTTGCCATGATGAAACAGTTGTTATACGAGTGTATAACAATATGCAAGCAGCCCGATCATCCTTCACGCGCGAAAGCGCCGATGCCCGGCGCGACGCATTGATTGCGGCTTGCGCGCACGCGCTCGCTCGCAATGGCGTGCAGGGAACTTCGGTGCGGGTGATCTGTACCGAAGCGGGCGTATCGCCGGGGCTGCTCCGCCATTATTATGATGGCATCGATGCGTTGATCGCTGCGACCTATCGCTCGACGGGCGATCGGGTGCAGAAGGCGTTGGCTGATGCCGTTGCTGCAGCACCCGATGCCCCGCGCGACCGCCTGCTTGCCTATCTGACAGCGAGTTTCGTACCGCCGATTGCCGACCCCGAATTGCTGGCGACCTGGCTCGCCTTTTGGGCATTGACCAAGACCGACCCACATATTGCAGGGCTGCATGGCGAAATTTATCGCGATTATCGCGCCGATCTGGAAACGCTGCTCGCTGCCTGCCGGCCCGGTGACCATCGATTGACCGCTGTCGCGCTGACAGCATTGGTCGATGGGCTTTGGCTCGAACTCAGCCTTGGCGACGCGCCGTTCAGCCGGGAAGAGGCCGGGGCGCTGGTCGAAAAATGGCTTGATGCGCTTTTGGGTTAACCCTTGGCGCTGACACCCGCTGCGGTGAGATGCTGCCCCAACCGACCGCCCGCCCATAGAAAGAACATCCGGTAATCGGCGATTAATGACCAGAGCGGGTGTTTGAAGGTCAAGGGCACATTATTCTCGACCTTGAAATGCCCGGCCCAGGCAAATGCGTAGGAACCAACCAACCCAAAAGCGATCCACCACAGATTGCCGGTTAGCGCCACCATCGCGACTGCAAACAACCCGCAAATCGACGCGCAATAATGCAACGCCCGGCACAGCGGCACGCTATGTGCGCGCAGGTATATCGGCCAGAATTCGGAAAAGCTGTTTGCGATTTTGCTCATCTGTGGCTCCTTCATTCGGTCATAATGCGCGATGCCGCCCTTCAAATACAATGCCGAGGACCTTTGCTTCGTGCAAGCGCTCGCGGCCCAGTTCGTAAGGATCACTGGCGAGTACGGTGAAGTCGGCCTTCTTGCCCGCCGTTATCGACCCAATCATTGAATCCATGCCGATCACCCGCGCTGCATCGATGGTGATCGCACGAAGCGCCTTGTCTACGCTGATCCGTTCGTCCGGGGCTTTGGCCTTGCCACCGATGGTAATGCGGTTTGATGCGATCCACGCGAGGTAGAGTGGATCGATTGGCGCCATGTTGAAGTCGCTATGCAGCCCCAGTGGAATGCCAAGCCGTTCAAGAGAACCCAGCCGGTTCATATGCGCCGCACGCTCCGGACCCAGTCCATGCTTGGCATAAGCATCACCGAGCACGCGGATATAATTGGGCTGGGCAGACACCATCAGACCCATTTTGGCGATCCGGGTATTTTGCGCTTCGGTTGAGTAACCGAGATGTTCGAGCGTGATGGTTTGTCCTTCCCGCTGGCTGAGCGGGTTGAGCCCATCGAGAACGACATCAAGTCCCATATCGCCATTAACATGGATATGGAGTGAAAACCCTGCTTCCCAGAAACGTCTGAATTGCGATGTCACTACATCGGGCGGTGTGATCCATTTTCCCTGGTGCCCGTCGATATAACCCGGCGGGTTCATCATCATGTTCTGCGCAAAAAAGGCGCCGTCGGCGAGCATTTTGACTCGCCGGTCCACACGAATGTGCGGCGATGACCATTTGCCTTTCATAGCATTGTACCAGCCATCAAGTTCCACATCAGTGGCGACTTGCGAGGCCATTGGCATCAACATTAAACGCGAGGGATTGTCAGACCGTTCGAACGCGGCCTTGATCAGTCCCGCTTCCACATCGAAACTCGCAAATACCCCGGTCGCCATGTCGGAAACGGTGGTCACGCCGCTTGCCAGCATCATGCGCTTCATCTCGCCCATCCCGCGCTGGATCAGTTCCGGCGTGACCAGATAGGGGCGCATCTTGCCGACGGCGGCCATCAGCGCGGTTTCGGCAAATATGCCTTTGTCATAATCGGCATGCGCCGGGTCGGCATGCCCCGCCTTGATCAGCGCATCGAACGCAGCGCGATCTGTGAGTCCCCATAGTTTCATCGCTGCATCGTTGAGGATCACTTCGTGAAAGCTGCGTTGCCAGATTATCAAAGGCCGGTCCGGAGCAATCCGCGTGAGTTCGTTGCGATCGATTGGGCCGTGGAACAGTTCATGATGCCCCCAGCAGATGAAGGGTTCAGCCTTTGACCGCGCCATTTCCTCCTTCAGCCGCACACGATAAGCCGCGGGCGTCTGCGCACCCTTATATGTATGCGACGGCAACACCCAATCTTCGGGAGCAACAAAAGGCAGGTTGAGCATGATGGCCGATTGCATCGGGTGGACATGCGGATCGATAAAACCGGGCATCAGCACCGCATTTTCAAAACGGTTGTCGAAGGTGAATTCCCGGTTGCCGATTAAGGGCTCGAGCGCGCCAACATTGTTCGAGACGCCCAGGATCATTCCATCGGCCACTGCAACATAGATTGCGGTTGGCAGTTTAGCGTCCATCGTGACGATGCGCTTGGCGCGGTAAATGATGACGGGGGATTGCACTGCCCCCATAAGCAATGGCGCCGTCCCGAGCGTTGCCAGCATTTCGCGGCGTTTAAATTCCATATGGCCTCTCCCTCTGGCCACAATAGCTCGACAATCCAAAATGCAAAGCCAAACGCAAAGTCTGGTATAGTTTCAAATGAAACTGTATCGGTCAGTCATGACCGATATGACCTACGCCCGCTATCTTGCGCTCGATGACCTTCTTGCCTGTCAGCATCCGCAATCCGAACTGGATGACGAGATGCTGTTCATCATCATCCACCAGACCAAGGAACTCTGGCTGAAACAGATCATCCGCGAGATGCATCTGGCAAAAAGCCAGATTCAGGCGGACGCGTTGGTTCCAGCCTATAAGGCGCTTGCGCGGGTCAGCCGCATCCAAGCGGTGATGACGCTGAGCTGGGATGTGCTGTCGACGATGACACCGTCTGATTATACGCGCTTCCGGCACGTACTGGGGCCCAGCTCTGGCTTCCAGTCGGACCAGTTCCGCACGGTTGAATATCTGCTCGGGCTGAAGGACGGGGGCTTCCTGAAATATCAGGAAGACCGACCCGAGGCACAGGCGGCAATGCGCAATGCGCTGCAGACACCCAGCATTTGGGAAGATGCCATTGCCGCCGCTGCGCGGGCTGGGCTGCCTATTTCGGACGCAGTGCTGCATCGCGATGTCAGCCAGCCATATACACCGGACGCGTCGGTCGAAGCCGCCTTTCTGAAAGTCTATCGCGAACCCGAACGATTTTGGGAATTGTACCAGCTCGCCGAGAAACTGGTAGACTTGGACGATGCCATGGCGACCTGGCGGCACAAGCATGTCTTAACAGTTCAGCGCGTGATTGGCGGAAAACGCGGCACAGGTGGCACTGCAGGTGTCAGCTATTTGCAGGGTACGCTGGGCAAGCGGGCATTTCCCGAGCTTTGGTCGTTGAGAACCGAATTGTGACCTACAAACACCTCTTCTCCCGCTCGCTCTCGGCCAAACCGGACCGGCTGCATTTTGCGGCGCACAGCCACCATCTGTGGCCCGATGCCAGTTTCGATGGTCAGACGGCGGCTTGGGAAGATGCGGCCCGTATGGCGGACCTGAAATGGGGCCACATCATGGGGCCGGTTTGGGGTGAGACGCAGCGCCACATCGCGCGCGAATTGAGCCTGCCCGATCCATCGACGATTGCCTTCTCGCCAAACACGCACGACTTTCTCGTCCGTATCTTTTCCGCCATTCCAAAACGGCCGGTGCGGGTGCTGGCCACCGATGGCGAGTTTCACAGCTTTCGCAGGCAAATGGCCCGTTGGGTAGAGGCTGGGGAAGCAATTCTCTCCACTGTATCGGCGGACAAACTGACCGCCACCGCAGAGGCAAGTGATTTCGACCTCATCTTTGCCAGCCATGTGCTGTTCAACTCGGGGGCGATCATCACCGACCTAGAGGTGTTGGCGGCGCTCGCAAAACCTGAAGGCCCGTGGGTTGTCATTGATGGCTATCATGGCTTCATGGCGATAGCGACCGATTTATCGGCAATAGCTGATCGCGTCTTCTACGTCTCAGGCGGCTATAAATACGCCATGGCAGGGGAGGGGGTTTGCTTCCTGCATGCACCGCCCGGATTTGCACCCAGGCCAGTCATCACTGGCTGGTATGCGGCATTTGAGGATTTGGCGTTGCCGCCCGGCGCAGTGGGATATGCGCAGGATGGCGGCCGGTTCCTGGGAAGTACATTCGATCCATCCGGCCTCTATCGCTTCAACGCTGTGCGGCGGATGCTCGATGCCGAGGGGCTGACGACCGCCAAGATATCGGCTTATGTTGCCAAGCTGCAGAAACATTTTATCGACGCCAATTCCTTGCCGGATTTCGATCTTCTCAATCCGTTTGGCACTGGAAATCACGCCCGTTTCCTCGCCTATAAGGGGCCGGATGCAGCGGCGCTGCATGCACAATTGGAAAGCCGGAATGTCATAACCGATGTGCGCAGCGACGTGCTGCGCATCGGTTTCGGACTGTATCAAGACGCAGAGGATGTCGACCGGCTGGTCGAAATACTCCGCGCCCGATAATTACTTTTTCGTCCGTTCGTCCTCGACCATATCCTCGGCAAGTTCGAGGCCTCTCGCACCGCCATGAGCTGTATGTGCGGGGGCATGCGGGTGCTCGACAAATTCGGGCTCTTCCACCTCCAGCATGCCTTCCCACTTGGTGATCACCGAAGTGGCAACCGCATTGCCGACAACGTTGGTCGCGGTGCGGCCCATGTCTAGGAACTGGTCGATCGCGAGAATGATCGCGACGCCTTCGACGGGCAATCCGAACATCGCCAGCGTGCCGGTGATGACCACCAGCGATGCCCGCGGCACCGCAGCGATTCCCTTGGACGAAATCATCAGCGTCAGCAGGATCATGATCTGCGTCGTGATCGAAAGGTCGATGCCATAGGCCTGCGCGATGAAGATCGTCGCAAAGCTCATATACATCATCGAACCGTCGAGGTTGAAGCTGTAGCCCAGCGGCAGGATGAAGCCCGATATGCGGCGGGGCACGCCAAAGCGATCAAGCTGTTCAAACATCTTGGGCAGCGCCGCTTCGGATGATGCGGTCGAAAAGGCGATCATCAGCGGCTGGCGGATATAGCGGATCAGCGTCCAGATACGCTGGCGCAGGAAGATCGCGCCCACCGTCAACAGGATGATCCAGAGCAGCACCAGCGAGAGGTAGAATTCGACAAGAAGCTCTAGATAGGTACCCAGAATGTCGAGCCCGCTTGCGGCGACGACATTGGCGATTGCGCCAAAAACCGCGACCGGTGCGTAGCGCATGACATAACCGGTTACCTGCAGCATCATTTCGGCCAGCGCATCAGCACCGCGAACGAGCGATGCGCCCTTTTCGCCGATTGCCGACAAGGCAACGCCGGCGAAGATCGAGAAGACCAGGATTTGCAGGATATTGTTGGTCGCCATCGCCTCAATTGCGTTTTTCGGGAATATTGAGAGGATGAACTCGGTCGCCTTCAGGTCTTTGACCTCACCCACCGCCTTCGCCGCTTCGGCGGCCTCGGGGATGGGCGCGCCAACGCCGGGCTGGAACAGGTTGACCATGATGAGGCCAAGTCCGATCGAAATCAGGCTGGCGATGATGAACCAACTGATTGCGCGGAAACCGATCCGGCCCAGCGCGCTGCTATCGCCCATATTCGCTATGCCGACAACAATGGTGGATAGCACCAAGGGCGCGACTAGCAATTTGATGAGGTTTAGGAAGATATCGGACAACAGCTTCAGCCAGGGGGCGACCGATTCCTTCACCACGGCGGGGTCGACATAAGCGTGCAAGACCTGCCCGACGATCACACCCAGGACCATTCCTGCCAATATGTACCATGTCAGCCGACGGTCCATCCGTGCTTCCCCTTCACTTTATGCTGTTGTTGCGATGTGGTAACCGAGCGGTAGCGGCTCGGCAAGCGCATCCGTTTCCGCAGCGTAAAAATCGTTACAATCGCAACTATCTTGTTGTTTGGCCGTTCCAACAACGGCATAGGGCAAAGAAAATCAAAGGGGCATGCGACCCCCCAAATGATGCGGAGTGAACGACATGGCGAGTGCCGATCCCAAATTGGCAAAACCCTTGGCTGCAACGATATTGGCAACGGCGCTTCCCGGCGAGGTTGACGGATTGGACAAGGCGGCGCTCGCACAGGCGGTGGATTTCATGCTTGCGACTGCCGGAAAACGCAGCAGCGGCAAGCCCAATATCGCCATCGATACTTTCGCAGATGCATCTGGCCGCCTTGCGATGCGCATTGCCCTGATCAATGACGACATGCCTTTCCTCGTGGATTCGGTCGCCGCGGCCTTGGCTGCCGCGAATGTCGCTATCGAACGCTTGATCCACCCGGTTGTCGATGTCGAACGCGACAAGTCCGGCAACCTCACCGCCCTGAGCGAGAAGCGCGGCCTGACGGGCAATCGCGAAAGCTTCATCTATGTCGAGACTTCGCGGATCGATGCGAAGGAACGTCGCGCGCTTGCCGCCAATCTGAATGCGGTGCTGCAGGATGTTCGCTGCGCCGTGACCGATTGGCGAAAGATGCAAAGCGCGATGGCGGCCGATGCCGACAGCCTGCCCGACGGTGAGGGCGCGGCGCTGATGCGCTGGTTCATCGACGGCGCGATGACGGTTTTGGCACACGAGCGCATCATGGGTGGCAGCGAGCGTGTGGAACGGCTGGGGCTCGCCCGATCGAGCGATGTCGCCTTGCTGTCTGGTGAAAGCATCATACGCGCCACCCGCTTTTTTGCCGACGGCGGTGAAGCGCCGTTGATCCTCAAATCGAGCCGTGTTTCGACGGTGCACCGTTCGGTTCAGCTGGACATATTGGTGGTGCCTGTTCGCGAAGGCGGCAAGCTGACCGGACTTTCGGTAACGGGTGGCCTTTGGACCAGCGCTGCGCTCGCG
Source organism: Sphingorhabdus sp. (assembly GCA_023262005.1). GTDB lineage: Bacteria > Pseudomonadota > Alphaproteobacteria > Sphingomonadales > Sphingomonadaceae > Sphingorhabdus_B > Sphingorhabdus_B buctiana. The sequence continues at coordinate 7,390 of JALREL010000016.1, forward strand.
ACCCCGCCAGAGCGCATCCCGCTCCTGCGTACCCAGCTTTCCGACTTGCTGGCACGCTACGGCTTCGATCCATCGGGGCATGCTGGCAAGGCCATGTCGCATGCACTGACCTCGTTGCCGCACGATCTGCTGGTATCGTTCAAACCTGCGGACCTCGAGCGCGTGACGCTGACCGCGATGTCGCTGATCGATCGGCCGCGGCCCAAACTGCTCGCGGTGCGTTCCGCGCTGGGGCGGCACGTGTTCGTCTTTGTCTGGCTGCCGCGCGATGATATTTCCACCGGTCTGCGCCGCGCCATTGAAGCGATGCTGACCGAAACGCGCGGTGCCACGGTGCTCGGCTGGTCCATCGGGCTTGAAGATGGGGGCATTGGCCTGCTTCGTTACCTTCTCGACCTTGAAGATCGCTCGGTGGTGTTTGACGAGGCTGCGCTTGATCGCCGCCTGCAATTGATGGTGCGCGGGTGGGAACCTGCGGTCGAGGCCGAACTGGCGCGCGTCACCGATGAAAAACGCGCTGCTGCTTTGATGGAACGCTACGCCGCCATTTTCCCGCAATCGCACCGCATGGCATATGCGATCGAAGAGGCCGCGCAGGACATGATCGGGCTGCTCGCGATGGAGCGCGATCACTCGCGTGTGTCGCGTCTGATCCGTGACAAGGACGAGGATGACAGCACACTCAGCTTGAAAGTGTACAACGCCGGCGGAGCGATGCCGCTTTCCGACGTTGTGCCGGTGCTCGAAAATTTCGGTTTTAATGTAATCGAACAGGTGCCGACCGCGCTTGGTGAGCTCGCCCATATCCACGACTTCCACCTTGGACTGCGCGGCGGCGCATCGACCGAGCCGTTGTTCGCGCGCAAGCAAATTATTGAAACCGCGTTGACGCAGGTAATCGACGGCAAAGCGGAGAATGATGCGTTCAACCAGCTGATCACCATTGCCGGGCTCGAGCCGCAGGCAGTGGTCTGGCTGCGCGCATGGCATCGTTACCTGCGCCAGACAGGCCTTAATTATGGTGTCCCCACCGTTGTCGCTGCGCTCGGTAATAATGCCGGGATTGCGTGCGCCATTGTGTCGTTGTTCACTGCACTACACGATCCGGCTTTTGCGGGTGACCGTGCGACGACGGCTGGAAAGCTCGACGATGAAATCAAGGCGGGTCTGGCCAAGGTGGCCGCCGCCGATGAAGACCGCATCCTGCGCCTGATGCACGCAGTTGTCCGTGCAACGTTGCGCACCAATGCCTTTGCCCCGGCATCGAAGGAAGCATTGGCGTTCAAGCTGGATAGCGCCCATGTCCCCGGGTTGCCGGCACCGCTGCCATGGCGCGAGATTTTCGTTTACTCGCCCCGCGTTGAGGGCATCCATTTGCGTGCCGGGCCGGTGGCGCGTGGCGGCCTGCGCTGGTCTGACCGGCGCGACGATTTTCGCACCGAAATCCTTGGACTGATGAAGGCGCAGCGCGTCAAAAATGCGGTGATCGTTCCGACCGGAGCTAAGGGCGGTTTCTATCCCAAGCGCTTGCCCGACCCGCGCGTTGACCGCGATGCATGGTTGGCCGAGGGCACCGAAAGCTATCGCATCTTCATCCGCACGCTGCTGTCGATCACCGACAACCTAGTCGATAACAAGGTCGTCCACCCGCAGGATGTCGTCATCCGCGATGGCGATGATCCCTATTTCGTGGTTGCGGCAGATAAGGGCACGGCAACCTTTTCCGACGTGGCAAATGCGATCGCGCTTGAACGCGGATTCTGGCTGGGTGATGCCTTCGCCAGCGGCGGCTCGGTCGGATATGACCACAAGGCCATGGGCATCACCGCCAAGGGTGGCTGGGTATCGGTGCAGCGCCATTTCGCCGAAATGGGCATCGATGTGCAAAAGGAGCCGGTGACGGTTGCCGGCGTCGGCGACATGTCGGGCGACGTCTTCGGCAACGGCATGTTGCTTTCCAAGTCGATCAAACTGGTCGCGGCCTTTGACCATCGCCACATTTTCCTCGATCCCGATCCCGATCCGGCAACCAGTTGGAAGGAACGGCAGCGGCTATTCAACCTGCCACGATCGAGCTGGGCGGATTATAATGCAAAGCTGATTTCCAAGGGCGGCGGTGTATTTGCGCGCAGCGAAAAGGAGATCAAGCTCTCACCGCAAGTGCGCGCGCTGCTTGGCGTGGAAGATAGCGTGATGGAACCGGCGGCGTTGATGAAGGCGATACTGCGCGCCGAAGTCGGCCTCATCTGGTTCGGCGGTATCGGCACTTACATCAAGGACGCCGGTGAAGCGAATGTCGAAGTCGGTGATCCCGCAAATGACGCGATCCGCGTTAACGCGCAGGACCTGCGCGCCAAGGTTGTTGGTGAAGGCGCCAATCTGGGCGTGACCCAGGCGGCGCGTATTTCGTTCGGTCTGAAGGGCGGGCGCATCAACACCGACTTCATCGACAACAGCGCGGGCGTCGATTGCTCGGATAACGAGGTCAACATCAAGATCGCGCTCAATGCAGAGATGGCGGCAGGCCGACTCAAAATTGAGTCGCGTAACAAATTGCTTGCTAGCATGACCGATGACGTGGCGGGGCTGGTGCTGGAGGATAACCGCCTCCAAACCCTTGCGCTGTCGATTTCCGAAAGCGGAGGTGCAGGCGATCTGCCCGCTTATGTCCGCTTGATGGAGATATTCGAAAGCCAGGGACGGCTCGATCGCACGGTCGAGGGTTTGCTGGGGAATGACGAGTATCTACGGCGCGAGGCAGATGGCTATGGTCTGACCCGGCCTGAACTTGCCGTTCTGCTGTCGACCGCAAAGCTCGCAGCGCAGGATGCCGCAGAGCATAGTCCATTGGCGCAAGACAGCGCGATGGATGAAGAACTGCTCGCCGCATTCCCCGACCCGATGGCAAAGGCGCATCGCAATGCGATCCTTGCGCACCAACTGCGGCCACAAATCATCGCGACCAAGATTGCCAATCGCATGATCAACCGCATGGGCATGCTGCATCCGTTCGAACTCGCCGAAGAGGAAGGTTGCTCGCTCGGGATTGTGGTGGAGGCCTTTGCGATTGCCGAACGCCTGTTCGAATTGCCGGAGCTATGGGCTGAAATCGACGCGGCCAAAATCCCTGAGGCCACTCGTATCATGCTGTTCCAGCAAGTGGCGGTCGAAACGCGTGCGCACATGGCGGACATGATCCGCAACGGCAAGGAAGGACGCAGCGTTGGTGCGGCGATTGCCGATTATGCGCCGATTGTCGAAATATTGTCGGCTGCGCGCAAGGAATTGCTCACCCCCGATGTTGCCGCGCAAACCGAAGCTTATGGCGACAAATTGTCGGCAGGCGGCGCTCCGGCCAAACTGGTGGCGAAACTGGTGCGTATGGCACAACTCGACGGTGCCATTGGCTTGGCGGCATTGGCCAGCAATCGCGATGCCGATGCCAAAGAACTGACCCGGGCCTTTGTCCTTATTGGCGATGCGCTAGGCCTTGGCTGGGCGCAGAATTGCGCGATGCAGATGGATCCCAAAGATCCTTGGGAACGCTTGCTCGTCGCCGGCCTCGCGCGGGACTTCCAGGCGATGCGGCTCGATTTCCTGCGCCGCCAGAAAAAGGCTGACAGCGATGCCGTTACTGCCTGGCTCGCCAAGCATGGTGATCGGGTGTCGATGTTCCGCGGCATGATAGACCGGGCACGGCGTGGCGGTTTGCCAACGCCTGCGATGCTCGCGCAAATCGCTGGGCAGGCAAGGACGCTGTTGGGGCGGTAATTCCTTCCCCTCCCGTAAGCGGGAAGGGAGGCAGTTTAGAAAGCGGCAATTCCCGTAATTGCACGGCCGAGTATCAGCGCATGGACATCGTGCGCACCCTCATAGGTGTTCACGGTTTCGAGGTTCACCATGTGGCGGATCACCTGATATTCCTCGCTGATACCATTGCCGCCGTGCATGTCGCGTGCCATCCGGGCGATATCGAGCGCCTTGCCGACATTGTTGCGCTTCACGATCGAAATCATGTCGGGCGCGAAGCGGCCTTCGTCCATCAAACGGCCAACGCGGAGCGAAGCCTGAAGGCCGAGTGCGACGTCAGTCATCATGTCGGCGAGTTTTTTCTGGTAAAGCTGGTTCGCCGCCAGCGGCTTGCCGAACTGGTGCCGGTCGAGGCCATATTGGCGCGCGGCGTGGAGGCAGAATTCTGCTGCACCCAGAGCGCCCCAGCTGATGCCGTAACGCGCGCGATTGAGGCAACCGAACGGCCCCTTCAAACCCTGCACTTCCGGCAGGAGCGCGTCTTCACCGACCTCTACATTGTCCATCATGATCATGCCGGTGGTCGATGCGCGAAGGCTGAGCTTACCCTCAATCTTGGGCGCGGACAGACCCTTCATGCCCTTTTCCAAAATGAAGCCGCGAATGCCGCCTCCATGGGCCTCGCTCTTTGCCCAAACAACAAATACGTCCGCGAAAGGTGCGTTTGAAATCCATGTCTTGCTGCCGTTGATGACGTAACCACCATCGACCTTCTTGGCTGTGGTGCGCATGCCCGCAGGATCGCTGCCCGCATCGGGTTCGGTCAGGCCGAAACAGCCAATCAATTTGCCGGCGGCAAGGCCGGGCAGATATTTGCGGCGCTGCTCTTCCGAACCATATGCATTGATCGGATGCATGACGAGGCTCGACTGGACCGAAGCCATCGACCGGTAGCCTGAATCGACGCGCTCGATTTCGCGGGCGATCAAGCCATAAGCGACATAGCTCGCACCTGCACCACCATAAGCCGGGTCGATCGTTGCACCCAGCAAGCCAGCCTGTCCCATCAGCGGGAACAGTTCGGGTGCATCGACTTCCTCACGAAACGCCTTGATCACGCGCGGCTGGAGCTCCTCCTGCGCAAAGCCGTGTGCGGCATCGCGGATCATGCGCTCCTCTTCGGTCAATTGATCGTCGAGGAAAAAGGGATCGGACCAGTCAAAGGCTGCCATTTCGGCCATGGGAATCTCCATTTGCGTTTCCGGCTCGCTAGACTTTTCATCGAGATGAAACAAGTTGCATCAGAGGCCGTCACCCTGAACCCTTCGACTGGCTCAGGACATGCTTGTTTCAGGGTCCATCGTGCAGCTAAGGACGAAACTTGAAAGGCGAAATGGATCCTGAAAAAGTACAGGATGACGCCTTGGGGAGGCAGTAATGTCAATTCGGATGGACGTCGACTTTGTGCTGGGTCAACTTGGCTGCACCGTTTCCAGCGGCGACCTCCCGGTCCATACGCCCATAGACGGCAGCCAGATTGGTTCCGTCAAAACAGCGTCACCCGCGGAAATCGATGCAGCCTTGAGCCGTGCCCAAAACGCCTTCCTTGCTTGGCGCACCTTACCTGCGCCGCGTCGAGGCGAACTAGTCCGACGCTTTGGCAATGCCTTGCGCGATCACAAGGCTGATCTCGCCCGCCTTGTCACCATCGAATGCGGAAAGCCAATCAGCGAAGGCGAAGGCGAAGTGCAGGAGATGATCGACATTTGCGACTTCGCTGTCGGCCTGTCGCGTCAACTCCATGGCCTGACCATCGCCAGCGAACGTCCCGGCCACCGGATGATGGAACAATGGCACCCGCTGGGTCCTACATTGATCATCAGCGCGTTCAATTTCCCCGTCGCGGTTTGGGCGTGGAATGCGGCACTCGCGCTGGTTTGCGGCAACAGCATCGTCTGGAAGCCGTCTGAGAAAACGCCGCTCACCGCGCTCGCGGTGCAGGCGTTGCTCGACAAGGTGCTGGCTGATTTCGAAGATGCGCCCGATGGATTGTCGCAGGTCATCATCGGCGCGCGCGATACGGGCGCGGCATTGGTTGCGGACGCCCGCATAAAGCTGATCTCGGCAACCGGAAGCACTGAAATGGGCCGCGCAGTGGGGCAGGCGGCAGCGGCCCGTTTTGCCAGAACCATCCTTGAACTGGGTGGCAACAATGCCGCGATTGTCAGCAACAAGGCAGATCTCGACCTGGCGCTGCGCGGTGTGCTTTTTTCTGCGGTCGGCACCAGCGGCCAGCGCTGCACCAGCCTGCGCCGACTGTTCGTGCATGACGCGGTTTATGATGATTTCGCCGCCAAATTGAAGGCTGCGGCAGCCAGCATCCCGGTTGGTAATCCGCTTGATACAGCCCATCTTGCAGGGCCGCTGATTGACGAAGATGCGTTTGAACGGATGCAATCCGCGTTGGTCGAAGCCAACGAAATGGGCGCAAGGATATATGGAGGCGAAAGGCTTGATCGACCCGGCGTCTATGCACGCCCCGCAATCGTCGAAATGGAAAGCCATGCAGGTCCGGCCTTGCGCGAAACCTTTGCCCCAATCCTTTATGTCTTCCGCTATTCGGAACTGAATGATGCAATCGCGCTGCAAAACAGCGTGGGGGCAGGGCTTTCGTCTTCGATTTTCTCGCTCGACATGCGCGAATGCGAAATGTTCCTGTCAGCATCGGGCAGCGACTGCGGCATCGCCAATGTCAACATCGGCACTTCGGGCGCCGAAATTGGCGGGGCCTTTGGCGGGGAAAAGGAAACCGGCGGCGGACGCGAGTCCGGCTCCGACGCATGGAAGGGCTATATGCGGCGCGCGACCAATACCATCAACTACAGCAACGCCCTGCCATTGGCGCAGGGTGTGCGCTTTGATGTCTGACGCAGCTTAGCGCGGCAGTTCGCTCGACCCCATCAGATGCTCGTCCACTGCACGGGCGCATTGGCGACCCTCGCGGATTGCCCAGACGACAAGGCTCTGGCCGCGGCGCATGTCGCCGCAAGCGAACACGCCTTCCTGGCTGGTCTTATAGTCGCTGACATTCGCTTTCACATTTCCGCGCTCGTCGAGTTCGACTTCGGATTGGTCGAGCATTCCCGCCTTGCGCGGGCCAGTGAAGCCCATAGCGAGGAAGATGAGATCTGCCTTCAGAACGAACTCGCTGCCCGGCACCTCTTCCATCCGGCCGTTTGACCAATCGAGGCGGACGCATTCCAAGCCGGTAACCTGGCCATTTTCGCCGAGCACGCGCTTTGCATTGATCGCCCAGTCTCGCTCGCAACCTTCTTCGTGGCTCGATGAGGTGCGGAGCTTGAGCGGCCATTCGGGCCACACCATCGCCTTGTCCTCGCGGACGGGCGGCTTGGGCATGATTTCGATCTGAGTAACCGAAGCCGCACCCTGGCGGTTCGAGGTGCCGACGCAGTCCGAACCGGTATCGCCGCCGCCAATCACGATCACATGCTTGCCGGTGGCGACGATCGATCCGCGCGGCGCGGCGCGGGTTTCTTCGTCGCCTGCATTGCGCTTGTTCTGCTGGGTCAAAAATTCCATGGCAAGGCGCACGCCCGCCATTTCCGCACCCGGGATATTCAGTTGGCGCGCCTCTTCGGCGCCGCCCGACATCACCACGGCGTCAAAATTCTCGCGCAGGCTTTCCATCGAAACATGGACGCCGATTTCGGTGGATTCGCGAAGCACGACACCCTCCGCCTGCATCTGCATCAGGCGGCGGTTGATGAGGTCCTTCTCCATCTTGAAGTCGGGGATGCCATAGCGGAGCAGCCCGCCCATCCGGTCATTCTTCTCGAACAAAGTTACGCTGTGCCCTGCGCGCGCCAGTTGCTGTGCGCAGGCCATGCCTGCGGGGCCTGAGCCGACGACAGCAATCGATTTGCCGGTCTTGCGCTTTGGCGGTTGCGGCTGGATCCAGCCTTCCTGCCATCCGCGATCGACGATGGCGCATTCGATCGACTTGATGGTGACCGGCT
>JALREL010000154.1 GCA_023262005.1 Sphingorhabdus sp.
ATCGTGCCACCGATGGACGGGGATAGTGTGCTGGTTTCGCCTGCTCCATCGCAATTGCACCTGATGATCGCAGCGATGGGCGGCTTTGTGCATGCCCATGCAGGGTTACGCCGCGTCGTGCATGGCCCTGCATTTCCCGACTGGCAAATTCTCGATCGCTGGCGTGTAGTGGGAGGTTGAAGTGGCGACACTGGTTTTGACCGCGTTGGGCACGGCGATTGGCGGGCCCGTCGGCGGTGCTGTTGGGGCCATGCTTGGCCAGCAGCTCGATCGCGCTATAGTTGGAAATGGCCCCCGCCGCGACGGCCCGCGCCTGCAGGAACTGGAACTGCAAACGTCGAGTTATGGCACTGCAATTCCAGCGATATTTGGTACGATGAGGGTTGCTGGCACGGTTATATGGGCGAGCGATTTGATCGAAAGGCGGACTGTCAACGGGGGTAGCAAAACCCGGCCCGCGACAACGACGTATAGCTATTCTGCCAATCTTGCGGTCGCCGTGTCGAGCAAACCGATCGCGCGCATTGGCCGGATATGGGCGGACGGGAATTTGCTGCGCGGCTCTGACGGCGCGTTGAAGGTCGAGGCTGTGTTGCGCATGTATAATGGTTGGGATGACCAGGCGGTCGATCCCTTGCTGGCGTCCAGCGAAGGAATGGCGTTGTCGTCGGCGCATCGCGGCCTTGCTTATGTTGTTATCGAAGATCTGCAGCTCGCCGACTTTGGTAACCGCATACCGTCATTGACCTTTGAAATTTTTGAACGTGATGTGCCGGCTGCCGTCAGCGAAATACTGCACCATGCGTCTCGTGGTTTGATTGAGGGCATCTCGAACGAGACGGTCGATGGATTTGCTGTACAGGGAAGTGACCAACGCACATCGATCGCGCCGCTTACAAACAGTTTTCCGATAATATTACGACCAAATGGCCGTCAGTTGCATGCCGAGGATTGGTTTTCTCCCACTGCCAATGCTGTGGCTTACGAGCCTGTATCGGCCATTGATGGCAGGGCCATCGAGCGCCCCGCCAAAAAGCGCGGTGCGAAGTCGAAATCCTCTGCTTCGTTTGCGGTGCGCCATTATGAGCCGGCGCGCGATTACCAAATCGGCCTTCAGCGCTATGGAGGCTCATCTGATGTGGGGCGCGATATTCAGATCGACCTGCCGGTATCGCTCTCAGCCTCTAAGGCGAAACGTATAAGCACATTGTTGAGCATTCAGGATGCGAGTGCTTCAATGCAGTCGGCTGCAACATTGGCATTGAGGCCGGACATACCCAAGTTGGGATCATTTGTTCAATCGAACCAGAAGCTTACTGAAATCGAATATCAGAAAGGCGCATTTCGGATCAGTACCAGCGGATGGATTTCGCAATCGGCCGTGCCTGATCTAGCCATCGATGCCGGACGCGACGTAGCTGCTCCCGATTTGGCAATAGGGGAAACATTGCTGCACCTGGTAGACCTTCCAGCAATTGCAGCGCCACTTCCGTTGGAACCTAAACTGGGAGTTATTTCGGCTGGAACAGGCGAGGGATGGCGCAAAGCTGCGCTTTCATTACGCGACGGCAACTCGCTGATCGAAATCGGGCGGACAGCACCGCCAGGCACTATAGGCACATTGATCGCTCCGTTTGCCGAAGGGCAGGCGCAAAGGATTGACCGAAAAAGCAGGCCGGTCATCCGGATCACGCATCCCGGAATGAGCCTGCTGCCAGGCAATGGGGATCCGCTTTGGACCAACGCTCCCGTGCTTCATATCGCTGGCGAATTTGTCAAATATGGAAATTGCCAACAGATCTCAGCGACCGACTATTGGTTGTCGGATCTGGTACGCGGCTGTTTCGGAACCGAGCACAACATGGCCGCGCACGGTGCAGGACATACTATTGCGGTGGTCAATGCAGAGCAGATTGCGGTTTTCGACAGTTTGGCGCTACCTGTTGGAGCTCCGGTTTCGATCGAGGCTGTCGGACTGGGCGATACACAACCAGTTTTAGCGTCCATCACATCGGTCGGATTAGCATTGCGACCCCTTTCGCCAGTGCATTTGCGGATATCGCGCAACGAAGCCCTTGACCTGAAACTTGAGTGGAAAAGGCGTAGTCGCCTCGACACAGGATGGTGCGATTTTGTTGATCTTCCGTTGGACGAACCGCAGCCGCTCTTTCGTGTAAGCTTAGAAGCCTCCGGCATATTAATAAATGAATATCAAGTGGATAGCGAGGTACTCGAAATAGCGGCATCGACCGTTTCGAGCTGGCAACTCGCGGCAGGAACGCTCTTGCATTGCGCGGTTCGTCAGGTTGGTGCCGGAGCTGTTTCACTCCCTTGCGTCAGGCAATTTGTCGTCTGAGCGAATTTCTGGATTGGATGGGATATCAGGATGAACACCCCTCGATTTGAGTTGCCAAACATCATGGTCGGCCAAGCGCATAAGGAAATTACGCACAACGAAGCGCTCGTTCGGATCGATGCGCTGCTGCATATGTCGGTGGTTGCAACAGCAACAAATCCGCCAATTCTGAATGTTTCGGATGCAGGGAAATCCTGGATTGTTGGAGCGGGAGCAACTGGCAGATGGATGGGTCAGGATCTGGCTGTTGCGACATGGTCTGGAGCGGATTGGGATTTTTTCCGGCCCGCAGAGGGTATGGCAGTGTGGGACCAGGGTAACAGTGTGGAACTGCGATATGTTGATGGAATCTGGCAGTCGCCATCGGCCGTCCCATCCCCCCAAGGTGGTGGAGTAATCGATACCGAAGCGAGGTCGGCTATAACGCAATTGCTGATGCAATTGCGACTATCGGGAATCATCGGCCAATAACATCCGACCCGGTTCGACAAGTTCGCGGTTAATCGCTGTAAACCTTTGCCCTTTTTTTCCGCAATAACGATGAAAGGCGACATTTTGGCAACAGTTTGCGGGCAAAGTAAGCTTGCAACACAGCACGATAGGGGTTAGACCTTTTACACCAATTTTTCATTCCTAAGATAGAAAAGGGGAAAGTTGATGCGTAAGTTGGCCATTGGTTTGGCACTCGCTTCCACTGCTCTGGCAACACCGTCGATGGCCCGTGATGGCCAGTGGTATGTCGGAGTCGACGGCGGTGCCATGATTGTTGAAGATTTGAAAGCTGATGTCGGACCTGTTCCGCTTGAAGCTTCGCTGGATACCGACACCGGTTATGATTTCGGTGCAGTTGTAGGTTACGATTTCGGCGGCTTCCGTCTCGAAGCCGAAACTTCCTATCGTAATGCAGACGTCACCGGTACCTCGAGCTCTGCAGCGTTGATGCCGAGCGGTGCAGGAACTGCGTTGCAGTCGGCTGGCAGCTATGACACTGCTGGCGGTGCGAATGCCCTCAGCTTCATGCTCAACGGTGTTCTCGATTTCGGCGAAGATGATGGCCTGCAGGGCTTTGTCGGCGGCGGCGTTGGTGTTGCTCGCGTTGACGTTAAGAACATCTTTGCTGCACCCGCTTGGCTTGACGATTCCGACACCGGTTTCGCATGGCAGGCAATTGCTGGCATTCGTGCTCCGCTCAGCGACAGCTGGGATGTTGGCCTGAAGTACCGCTTCTTCAACGCTCCTGGCGTTGATCTGGTGGATCGCCTTGGTCGTGACGTAAGCACCCGCTTCCGTTCGCACTCGCTGATGGGTAGCCTGGTTTACAACTTCGGTGGTGAGCCTGAGCCCGAGCCCGTCGCTCCGCCGCCGCCGCCGCCGGTCGTAGCACCGCCGCCGCCGCCGCCGCCGCCACCACCCCCGCCGCCGCCGCCGGCTCCGGTTTGCAACACTGGTCCGTACATCGTGTTCTTCGATTGGGATAAGTCGAACTTGCGTCCTGACGCTGCTTCGACCCTCGATAACGCGGTTGCTCAGTATGCAAATTGCGGCAACGCTCGCGTCATGCTTGCCGGCCACGCCGACAAGTCGGGTGCAGCAAGCTACAACGTTGGCCTGTCGCAGCGTCGTAACGCAACCGTTCGCTCGTATCTCGAGTCGAAGGGTGTTCCGGGCGGCGTGATCAGCACCGAAGCATTCGGTGAAACTGCTCCGCTGGTGCAGACCGCCGACGGTGTTCGCGAAGCGCAAAACCGTCGCGTTGAAGTGACTTACGGTCCGGGTTCGGGCATGTAATCACTTTCGCGATTGCGAAACAGAATGGGGGCCGGCTTAACAGTCGGCCCTTTTTCTTTGCGTTTTCTCGGGTTTGTTATGGCCGTTGAGACCGCATCCTCAAGCTACGGCTTGAACATTTTCCTGTGTCATACCGGATGCTGCTTCGAGCATCCGTGCTTCCAGCGCTTTCAGCCGTGACTTGTTTTCGATTTTGCCACCAAACAGGTCGGTGACGTAGAAAGTGTCGACTGCGCGCTCACCATAAGTGGCGATATGCGCGCTGTGCAACGTCACTTTGGATTGGAATAAGGCCAGCGCCAAATTGTTAAGCAGCGCAGGACGGTCTGCCGCACTGACTTCGACGACCGTGAATCTGTTCGAAGCCTTGTTGTCGATCAGCACCGAAGGAGCAATACGGAAGGCATCCGCACGTCGAAGCGCAACGGGCTTAGCCATGAGCCTGGGCGAGAGTTTGCTGCGATTGGCGAGCGCGTCCCCAATGGACTGCTTGAGCCTCTGAATCTGGTCCGCTTCCTGGAATGGCCGTCCCCATGGATCCTGAACCAGGAAATTGTCTACCGCCAAGCCATCGGTGCTTGTGTGGATACGCGCATCGATAATGTTACCGCCAGCCAAATGGATTGCGCCGGCGATGCGATAGAAGAGACCCGGATGGTCAGCAGCCAGCACGGTAATCAAAGTGGCGCCGCGATCCGGATAATAACAGGCGTCAATTGCCAGTGCTTCCTGCGCATTGTCCATGAGCAACCGCAGATTGCGAATGATGATGTCATCGGGTTCCGCAATCCAGTAGGATTCGGGCATCCGCTTTGCCAATCGCTGGAATTTCTCGGCTGGCAGGGCAAGCTCGCTTTGAGCGGCAGTTTTCTTGCTCGCGATGCGTTCTTCGCGCCCCCTCTGTTTATGGCCGAGCCGCAAAACCTCTTCTGCCGCTTCAAAAAGATCGGATAGAAGCTGCCTCTTCCAACTGTTCCATACGCCCGGTCCGACCGCCCTTATATCGACCACGGTCAGCACCAGCAGCAATCGCAATCGCTCGATGGAGGTGACGACCTGCGCAAAATCGAGGATGGTTTTGAAGTCTGCCAAGTCGCGTTTGAAAGCAGTAGCCGACATCAGTAGGTGGTGCCGCACCAACCAGGCAACGGTTTCTGTTTCGGCCTCTGATAATCCAAGCCTGGGGCACAGTTTGAAGGCAACCTCAGCCCCCAAAACGCTATGATCACCGCCGCGTCCCTTTGCGATATCGTGCAGCAGAACGGCGACGTAAAGCACCCTGCGGCTTAGAATCTGCTTCACAATTGCCGATGATAGCGGGTGGTCTTCGCGATGGTCGCCGCGTTCGATTTCTGCAAGCAGGCCAATGGCGCGGATCGAATGCTCGTCCACTGTGTAGTGGTGGTACATGTCGAACTGCATTTGCGCGACAACGCGCCCAAAGTCGGGGATGAACCTGCCGAAGACCGTGGCTTCATTCATCCACCGCAACACCGATTCGGGATTGCGGGCCGAACAAAGCATTTCGAGAAACAGTTCGTTCGCCCGCGGGTCCAACCTGACTTTGTTATCGATCAACCGCGCATCGCGGCGTGCCGCACGCATCGCCAACGGATGGATTTCAAGCGCATAAAGATCAGCTAGCTGGAACAGCTCGATCAACCGCACCGGGTCTTCGCGGAAAAATTCGTCGCTTGGCAGCGCCAACCTTCCGCGATCCAAGACAAAGCCGTGCAGTTTCCTCGGTTTCCTTGAAAAGCTTGGGAGGAAACGGCGTCCCTTTTTTGCATGGGCTTCATCTAGATGAGCTAAGAATAGCCCGGTCAGATCACCAACCGTTTTGGCATTCAGGAAATAGAGCTGCATGAACCGCTCGACGGCCGACTTACCCGGGCGGGCGGCAAATCGCATGCGCTCAGCGACATCGCGTTGTAGGTCAAAAGTCAAACGATCTTCGGCGCGACCGGCAAGGTCGTGCATGTGGCAGCGCACGGCCCACAGGAAATTTTCAGCCTTTTCGAAGTTGCGATATTCTTCTTGCGTTAGTAGCCCAACATCGACCAACGCGGCCGGCGAGCGCACGCGATGCACATATTTGCCGATCCAATAGAGCGTGTGCAAATCGCGAAGACCGCCTTTGCCATCTTTTATGTTGGGTTCCACAACATAACGGCTGTCGCCCATGCGTTTGTGGCGATCATCGCGCTCTGCCATTTTCTGGGCAACGAAATCGGGTCCCGTTTTAGCCGCGACTTCGCTCCAGAAACGTACGGAGGTTTCCTCATAAACCTCCCGGTCGCCCCAAACGAAGCGGCCTTCTAACAGGGCAGTCCGGATAGTCAGGTCTTCGAGCGCCATCCGGATGGTTTCGTCGATCGAGCGGCTCGATTGTCCGACCTTCAAGCCGAGATCCCAAAGCAGGTAGAGCATCGCCTCCACCACTTGCTCGGTCCATCCGGTCCGCTTGTAGGGGGTGATGAATGCGATATCGACGTCGCTATACGGCGCCATCTCGCCTCGCCCATATCCGCCCACTGCAACAATCGCGAGCTTTTCGGCAGACGACCTGTTGGCCACGGAGAACATCGAATTGGTAACGAAGTCGTAGGCCAGCCGGATGATCTGGTCGATCAGGAAGGCCTGATCCTTGGCGCAACTTCTACCATGCGACGGCTGATCCAAGAGGCGCCTGGAAATTTCTGCCTTGCCATCGCGCAAAGCCGCCTGGAGCAGCGACAGGACTTCGGCACGCAATTTTGCCCCGTCCAGATCCGCGCAAAGGGCAGAGATTTCCTCTGCCAACTTTGCACGGTCGATGATGTCGCGCTGCCGACTTCTGTTGGGAGACGTCCCGTTCATGATACAGCGCTTAGAATATGCTCCGCATGGGAGAAAGGCTTATTCTTCGAGCGCTTTCACCTTTGCGTTATATTCCCGCCGCAACGTTACCCGGTCGATTTTCTGGGTGCCGAGGCGGGGCAATGGTTCGGGGACACGCCAAAAGTGGACGGGAACCTTGAACGGAGCCAGCTTCGCCTGAAGGAAGGATTTGAGCTCATCGGGTGAAAGTTCCGTTCCCTCCTTGGTGTAATATACAAGGCCGGGCACCTCACCATAACGATCATCGGCAATTCCGAAGACCGACAATTCGGCTATCGCATTATGTTCATAGGCAGCAGCTTCGACTTCGGGGCAGCTGATATTCTCGCCGCCGCGAATGATGATGTCTTTTTTGCGATCGACGATAAAAAGATAACCGTCTTCATCCAGATAGCCGATATCACCCGTACGGAAATAGCCATCATCGGTGAATGCGGCTTTGGTGGCTTCATCATTGTTCCAATAGCCATTGAAATTGGCGATCGAGCGGATGCAGACTTCGCCGCGTTCACCTTGCGGCATTTTGTTGCCGTCATCATCAAGGATTGCGAGATCAACTAGCGGCTTGGTCGCCGGGCCGGTGCTGGAGGGTTTGGCGAGATAATTCTCGGTAAAATTGCCGCAGCCCACACCATTGGTTTCGGTCAATCCGTAACCGAGGAGCGGGAAACCCCATTCCATTTCCTGCTTGATGCGTTTGACATGTTCGACCGGGCGCGGAGCGCCACCCGCAGCAAATGCGGTGCACGATGTCAGATCATATTTGAGGCGATTGGGGTGGGTTGCAATTTCGATGCTCATCAGCGGCACGCCAACGAAGTAGGTGATCTTCTCCTTCTCGATCAACTGCATGGCATGCTCGGCATCCCATTTGGGCATGAGCACCAGCTTTCGACCAATAGCGAAGCTCTGTAAAAGGACAGGCACCGCCGCGGTGACGTGGAACAATGGAACGTTGAGCAGAGTTGCCGGTTGCATTTTTGGAGCTTCGCCAGTCGAGGCGAGAATTTCGAAGAAGACCAAGGTCTGTCCGACATAGCTCATTGTGCCTTGGACAACCCCGCGATGGTCGGACCATGCGCCCTTTGATTGGCCCGTCGAGCCGGAGGTGTAAAGTATGGTTGCAGCATCGAGCGGGTCAATCGCGGGCAGTTCGGTTTCGGTGCCACCGCCCTTGGCTAGCAGCGCCTTCAACCCCTCCAACGGGGCGACATCATGATCGAATAGGATCAATTCCGCGCCGCCAATGTCCTCGCCTTGCAAACGAGCAGCGCGCTGCGCATCGGCGAGCACGAAGCGGCAATCAACCATTCGGATGCCGTCTGCCAGCTCACCGCCTTGCCACCAGCCATTCAACAGGGTGGCAACACCGCCTGCCATCAATATGGCCATATAGGCGATGATCCAGTTCGCCGAATTGCGGGCTGCAATGCCGACACGCTCTCCAGATTTGAGGCCATGGCCTTCTACAAGGCCGCCCGCCAGTGCGCGCGCAGCGCTGTGACATTCGGCAAAAGTAAGCCGCTGGTCGCCATCGATCAGGAATTCCTTCTCAGCATTCATGGCGCAGAAAAACGCGAAATAATCTCGCAGATTGCCGGGTGCTTTTGCAATTGCAGGGATCTGGACGCCATATTTTTCGACATAGTTGACAGCCAATGGGCCATCATCGGCCATCAAACGTGCAACGGTGCTTTCAATTGCCTGGTCCAAAACCGTCGGCATGGCGAATCTCTCCTTTGTTCTTTTTTATGTTTCCCTTTTGGCTATATAGTGCCGCAAATCCAAAAGGGGATGCAAATTGTACATTGCAACCGCGGCCGCTGCTGCCAGTGAGTATATGAAATTCACCGATTTGGGCATTGGCCCTGTGGCTCTCGATCTCGGAATATTCGAATTGAGATGGTATTCGCTCGGATACTTGTTCGGGATATTGCTCGGTTACTGGTGGCTCACCAAGTTGATCCGCAAGCCCGGTTCGCCAATGTCGCGCGAGCATGCCGACGACATGATTTTATACGCAACTCTTGGTATCATCTTGGGTGGACGCATCGGTTATATCCTGTTTTACCAGCCAGGGATGCTCGCAACCCCGCTTGAGATATTCAAGCTATGGGAAGGCGGAATGTCGCTGCATGGTGGCACTCTTGGTACGATTTTCGCCATCTGGTTGCTCGCGCGTCGATATAATCTCTCGTTCCTGCGCGTTTGCGATTACATTGCCTGTTGCGTTCCTTTCGGGCTGTTCCTTGTCCGCCTCGCCAATTTCGCGAACAGCGAATTGTGGGGGCGCGTCACCGATGCCAAATGGGGCATGATATTCCCCAATGGCGGCGATCTGCCCCGCCATCCCAGCCAATTGTACGAAGCCGGGGCTGAGGGTTTGCTGATGGCAGCCATTTTGTGGCCGCTCTTTTTCAAGACCGATGCCCGGTACAAGCCCGGCTTCCTTTTCGGCATGGCAGCGCTGATCTACGGAACGGCGCGGTTCATGATTGAATTTGTCCGCGAGCCCGATGCACATCTGCAGCATGTTGTCGAACAGACCGGACTGAGCATGGGGCAATGGCTGACTGTTCCTATGCTGTTGATTGGTTTGTTCCTGGTACTGACAGCAAAGGGTCGTCGTCAGCGGGTCGAACCTGTCGCCGGTGCGGGCAGTGTCGCCTGATCCAACCAATCTGGCGGCTTTGCTCGCCAAGCAGATCGAGCAAACTGGACCGATAAGCGTTGCAGACTTCATGCGCGCTGCGAACGAGGCTTATTATGGCAAGGGCGATCCGCTCGGTACCAGTGGAGACTTCATAACCGCGCCAGAAATCAGCCAGATGTTCGGAGAACTCATCGGGCTTTGGCTCACCGATATGTGGATCCGCGCCGGGCGACCCGACGATTGCGTTTATGTGGAATTGGGGCCGGGCAGGGGCACTCTGGCCGCAGATGCGCTGCGTTCAATGCGCCGATTCGGTTTCGCGCCACATGCGCATTTCGTCGAAACCAGCGAAGCTTTGCGGCAGTTGCAGTCGAATGCTGTCCCCGGCGCACAATTTTCATCGACGGTCGATGATCTGCCTGACGATGTTCCCTTGCTGATCGTTGCCAACGAATTTTTCGATGCCTTGCCCGTAAGGCAGATGGTTTCGACCCATGCCGGCTGGCGCGAACGTGTGGTCGTGCGCAATCAAGGCATGAAGTTCATGGCGACGCCCGGAATGCATCCGATGGACGAACTGGTCCCGCCAGAATTCCGCAATGCCCCAAGTCCGAGCATTTACGAAACCTGCCCGGCGGCAAGTGCCATCATGTATGAACTCGCTGGACGTATCTCTTCTCAAGGTGGAGCAATGCTGATCGCGGATTATGGATATACCATGCCGGGCATTGGCAGCACGCTACAGGCTGTCCGTGCGCACCAGTTTGCCGATCCGTTTGAAAATCCGGGGCACCATGATTTGACTGCACATGTCAATTTCGTGGAGCTCGCCAATCTCGCCCGTATGCGCCACCTTCGTGTGAACGGCCCGGTCGAGCAGGGCGAATGGCTCAAGGCTCTCGGAATTGATGCGAGAGCTCAGTCTCTCTGCACGAACCAACCGGAAAAAGCCGAGCAGATCCTGGCGGCACGCGAACGCTTGGTTGAGCCCGCTGGCATGGGCAGCCTTTTTAAGATTCTGGGTATTTCGAGCGAAGAGTGGCCGGAACCCGAAGGCTTTGGAGCCAGCCAACGCCTGGGCTGATTAGAGAGCAGCCAGCCAGGCCGCGACGTCGCTGGCCACTTTATTCGCTGCGCTGTTGAGCGCTTCACCCGCCGGACGGGGCTTTATTTCCCCCATAGCTTCGCGCGCTTCGAAGCGGCGCTTCTCGATTGACCCACCCTTGCGGATGTGGACGGCGTCGAAAATGGCGACCGCTTCCATGCCGGCTTCATCGACGCCGAATTCAACCAACTGACCGGACAGATAGCGCTCTGCCTTGCCCGCAGTTTCGACTTCGTTGAGTATCAATGTGCCGTTCTTCGCCGCTACTGTCTCGGCCAGCAATTGCTGGACGAGGATGGCCGGCTTGTCGGTCCAGACACTGTCTTTGAGATAGGCGATATTCCCGGCATCGATTTGCACTGGCACGCGATTGGTATCGAGCTTGCGCGGCACTTCCGGGGTCAGGACTACCAACGCATCCTTCGCCAATCCGCTTTTGCTAGCACCGGTCGCGACACTTGCGTCTGCAGACAGGGTCAGAAGCGACGCAGGCGCCTTGCTACCAAAGCTGACGCAGCCCGATAGCGCTGCCGCTGCAACAACAGTTAGTGCGATCGATTTCGCAGCGCGGATCGAAACAAATTTCGACATCATTTGCTCCTGCCCGGTTCGTAATCAGGTAATTTGGGTGCGGTGACAATTCCGCCAATGCCCTGCTGGTCGAGCCGTTCGGTGACCGACTGCAGCGATGCTGAAAGCCTCCGCAAATCCCGGGCAAGTTGGTTCACTTCGGGCAACGTTTGCGAATTCAATGTTTCCAGCGCGGGATTGGCATTGTTGAGCGATGTCTCCAGCGCGGCAAGGCTGCCATTTGCAGAACGCAAAGTCTTGCGCAGTTCGGCCATCATCGGTCGGCCCTCGGCATCGAGCAATGTGTTCGCGCTTGCCGTCAGGCCGGACAATTGTTCTGCAGCATTTCCAACCTTGTTCAGCGCGACGCGCGATTCCTGGATGGCAGCGCGCAGATCGGGGGCTTGCGTTGCCAGAGAACCGGACAGGCTTTCCACATTGTTGAGGATTTGCTCGATCGATTGCTGGTTCTTGTCGGAAAGGACGATGTTCAACCGTTCGGTCAGTGTCGAAAGACGTTCGACCAGCAATGGCGCATTGTTCAGGATTTCGCCAAGTGCGCCGGGCTTGGTCGGGATTACAGGGCGGCCCGCAGGGCACAGGCTTTTAGGATTCTGTTCGGGGCAGTTGATCGGAGGCGCGCCTTTGATGGCGCCATCAAGCTGGATCTCGGAAACGCCCGTAAAGCCGACCCCGCTGATGGTTGCCGTGGTGCCTTGCAAGATTGCGGTGTCGGAATCGATGGCGATACGCACGCGAACGAAATCCGGATCAGGACGCCACAATTTGATATCCTGCACCTGGCCTACGGGTACACCTGCAAAAGTGACGCCGGAGCCCTTGGCAATTCCGTTTACCGATTGCTGGAAAAAGATATCATATTCCGATTTCGCGCCATCGCCGATCCGCGAGAGCCAGACGGTGAAACCCGCCACAATTGCAAGCAGTGCAAGCGTGACGGCACCAACCAGGACATAATGCGATTTGGTTTCCATTACGTGCCTTATGGCCCTTCCCGGCGTTGGTTGTCCATGCCCATTCCCATTTTACCCATTCTGTCTTTCGTGGCCCAACCGTGCGGCACGACCACGCGGGCCAGTGAAATAGTCATGTATCCATGGGTGGTCGGTCGCCAGCAATTCGTCGATCTTGCCTACTGCGATAACCTTTTTGTCTGCAATCACGGCGACCCGATCGCAGATGGCATAAAGCGTATCCAGATCGTGGGTGATCAGGAATACGGTCAAGCCCAATGTTTCCTGCAGATTGCGGGTAAGCTCATCGAACATCGACGCACCGATCGGATCAAGCCCCGCAGTCGGCTCGTCAAGGAACAGCAATTCCGGATCCATGGCGAGTGCACGGGCGAGGCCTGCGCGCTTCTTCATCCCTCCCGACAATTCTGACGGATATTTATACGCAGCCTCTGGCGGAAGTCCGCTCAGATGTATTTTGAACCGGGCGATTTCATCTAGTAACTGGTTGTCGATCTGCGGATAGAATTCGCGCAGCGGCACCTGGACATTTTCCGCAACGGTCAGCGTCGAGAACAGCGCACCGCCCTGGAACATCACGCCCCAACGGCGTCGGACTTCAAACGCTTCATCCTCTTCCCTGCCGCGCATCGGCGTGCCGAAAACGCTGACTTCGCCGGCCTCGGGCTCTTGCAAGCCGATGATTGCCCGCATCAGCACAGACTTGCCCGTGCCCGATCCACCGACAACACCCAAAATCTCGCCCTTGCGAACATCAAGATCGAGATTGTCGTGAATGACCTGTGCTCCAAAAGCGGTGCGCAGGCCACGAACCGAGATAACGGATTCTTGTTCCGCCATCAGTCCCACCCGATTTCGGTGAAGAACACCGCGAAGAAGGCATCGAGCACAATGACGAGAAAGATTGCCTGAACAACGGCAGCAGTTGTCTTGCGACCAACCTCTTCCGAGTTGCCATGCACGCGCATACCTTGGAAACAACCCGCCAGCGCAATGATTGCGCCAAAGACCGGGGCCTTGACCATGCCGACATAAAAGTCGGTCAAGGGCGTCACTTCGCGAATACGCTGTACAAAAGTGGCGGGCGGAATGTCGAGTGTGAGCCAGCAGAACAGCCCTCCACCGATTATAGCCACAAGTGATGCATAAAGCCCGAGCAGCGGCATCATGATCACTGTCGCGATGATCCGCGGCAGGACAAGCGCTTCAACTGGCACGACACCAATTGTGCGCATCGCATCGACTTCCTCGGTTATCTTCATCGTGCCGATCTGCGCGGCAAAGGCCGAGCCCGATCGGCCTGCGACCATGATGGCGGTCATCAACACGCCGAGTTCGCGCATGGTAAGGCGGCCGATAAGGTTCACCGTCCAAACTTCAGCGCCGAACTGACGGAGCTGCACCGCGCCTTGCTGCGCAATCACGATACCGATCAGGAAACTCATCAGGCCGATAATGCCCAATGCGCGCACGCCGACAGTATCGAAATGCTGCACAATCGCGTGGAATCGCAAACGCCCCGGATGCAGGATCAGGTTGAGTGCGCCTTTTACGCATTGGCCGATGAAAGCGATAAACTCCACAAAGGTCCGGGCAGTGCTGATGACCGCTGCACCTAGTTCATGGAGCACGAACAGTGCGGGAGAACCCTTCGCAGGCGCTGTTGCAACATCATCGGCACCTTCGATTGCCGCGATCAATCTCTGCGCATCCGAATCCGCACCCGTGATTTCGGCCCCATGATCGCGCGCGGTCCGGTGGACCAGCCATGCACCGATGGTGTCGATATGATCGATTTGTGAAATATCGACCTGTGTCACATTTGCCGAAACCGCGCGTAGTCGTTCGTCCAAATCACCCAGTCTGGCTATAGCGAGCGCACCGGAGAAGCGCAGCGCTGTCCCCCCATCGGGCAATTGCTCTTCGGTAAAGTCAGCAGGTTGCGCCATTACCCGATGATAGGCGCATTCGTGCACGCATAACAAGGGTGAAGGCTTTGCAAATTTGGAACGCGCCTTATGCTGGGGGCATGGACAGGGAAAACAAGATCCGCATCGCGATCTATGACATGGACAAGACAGTTACACGCAGGGCCACATATAATGGCTTCCTGATGCATATGGCTTGGAACAAGTCACCATGGCGGCTGCTGATGCTTCCTGTCTTGCCACTGGGATTGATGCTCTATGCGCTGAAAATCTGGAGCCGGAGCCAGTTGAAGCAGTTTTCGCAGAGCCTGTTGATCGGTCGCAAGGTTCCCCGCGTCCAATTTGCGCGCCATCTTGAACGCCATGCCGACCTGGTGCTTGGCAAGAATGTCTATCAAGAGGCGAAATGGCGGATCGATGCGGAAAAGTCGGACGGATATCGCCACGTGATCGCGACTGCATCGTACCGCTTATATGTCGAAGCGATTGCCGCCAAGCTGGGGTTTGACGATGTCATCGCAACCGAACTCGCCACCGATGATAGCGGCCATGTCCTCGCGCGGATCGATGGCCATAACTGCTATGACGAAGCTAAGCTCGACCGAGTGAAAGCATGGATGGCGGAAGTGGGTCTGGAACGGAATCAATGCTATATACGCGCCTATTCAGACCATGTGTCCGATGCTCCCTTGCTCTCTTTTGCCGACGAAGCCTTTGCCACCAACCCACACCCGCCTCTCGAGCGGTTGGCGCGGGAAAAGGGATGGCAGATCCTCGATTGGCGCGACGGCGACCCCGCGACCTGATTGTCAAACCTGGTCGAGTGCCTGTTTGAAATCGGCAATCAGATCATCCGGGTCCTCGATGCCGATCGAGATGCGGACTAGGTTGTTGGTGATGCCCAATGCCTTTTTGCGTTCCTCAGGAACTGACAGGTGGGTCATCGCGGCCGGATGGCTGGCGAGGGTCTCGGTTCCGCCCAGGCTGACCGCCAACTTCGCGATTTTGAGAGCGTCGAGGAAGCGAAAGCTCTCCTTCTCGCCGCCCTTGATAAAGACCGAGAAGGTCGAGCCAGCGCCGCTACAATGGCGGTTATAGATATCCTGCTGCGCAGGATCGTCGATCATTCCCAGATAGCCAAGGCCGACAACCTTTGGATGCGTTTTCAGGAAAGCGCAGACCTTTGCCGCATTTTCCCCCGCGCGCGTCATCCGCAGTTCGAGTGTTTCGAGGCTGCGGAGCAACATCCATGCAGTGTTGGGATCGCAGATTGTGCCGATGGTGTTGCGCATCGGACGGATGGTATCGATCAGTGCTTGGCTACCGCAGACGCCGCCTGCCACTAAGTCCGAATGCCCGCCTGCATATTTGGTGAGGCTGTAAACAACCAGTTCTGCGCCCTGCTTGATCGGTTGCTGCCAGAGCGGGCCGAGGAAGGTGTTGTCGATGGCAATAGCCGGCTTTTGCTCACCCGGGAAAGCGGCATCGCGTGCAGCGCGGACCGCCTCTACATCGACTAGGGCGTTGGTCGGGTTGGCAGGGCTTTCGAGATAGACCAGCGCGACCTTCCCACCCTTTTTCTTGGCCAGTTTTTGCGCCTCGACAAGGATCTTATCGAGTTGTTTGCGATTGGCTCCAGCGGGAAAATCGACAAAAGAAACGCCAAAGCGCGAGAGGATACGCGCGATCAAGGACTCGGTCGCCGCATAGAGCGGACCCGAATGCACGATCACGTCATTCTGGCTGACCAGCGCAAGCAACAACGTAGCAATCGCGGACATACCGCTGGAAAACACCAGAGCATCATCGGCGCAGTCCCATACCGCGAGGCGGTCTTCCAGGATTTCCTGATTGGGCCCGTTGAAGCGCGAGTAGACGAGGCCGTCTGCCGGCCCTTTGCGTTTGCCAGTAATATGTTCGAAAAAGCGTTTGCCCGCGGCAGCGTTTTCAAACGCAAAGGTTGATGTCAGGAAGATAGGTGGCTTGAGCGCGCCTTCGGATAGCACTGGATCGAAGCCATGCCCCATCATCAATGTCGAAGGTTTGAGGGTACGGCCGCCGATTTTCTTGATCGGTGATTTACCCTTGCGGCGTGGTTCGGTCATGCATCAATCTCCTTGATGCCGACCTTAGCAAAATTTGTTTCATTTGAAACTAAATTGCGCGCCTTCAATGGAAGGTTGCGACGAACCAGACCACACCCACGATCAACGGCACGCCAAAAAGGTCGATCAGCAAGCCAGCCCTCAACATCCTTGGCAGCGCGACATGGCCGGTGGCCCATGCAATTGCATTCGGTCCGGTTCCTGACGGCATCATGAAGCCCCAACTCGCTGCGACCGATGCACACATTGCAAGCAGCCAGGGATCGGAACCTGTTGCCGCAACCAGCCCTGCAACCACGGGCATTACCCCGCTCGCAGTGGCAACGTTGCTGGCAAATTCTGTAATCAGGATAACGAGCGCCGTGACCGCCGCTGCTATGATCAATGGATGCACGCCCGCGAGCGGTTTCAACGCTTCGCCCAACCAGTCGGCAAGCCCGGATTCGCTGATCCCGGCGGCGAGCGCCAAGCCACCCCCGAACATCATGATCACGCCCCAAGGCGCGCGGTCGGCCTCTTTCCAGACAAGCAACGGACGGCCGCTGCCGTCGGGAAGCAGGAACAGCAGAAGCGAGCAGGCAATCGCAATCGAGCCGTCGGTGACCGAACCTTTCGGCAAAATGGATTCGAGCTGCGGCTGTGCCAGCCAAAGCGCTATCGCCAAAAGGATCACCGGCAAAAGCCGCTTTTCCGCAGTGGTCCAATCACCCTGCTTGCCTATAGCTGCGCGCGCCGCTTTCGGATCGAATTCGGTCGCTTCGATTTTCTGGACCTTGGCGAGAATAAGCGCAGCCATCGGCACCGCGACGAGCAGGATCGGGATACCGAACGAAGACCAATCGGCGAAGCTGATATCCATGCCGACCTGCTTTTCGATCAGGCCAACCGCAATCGGATTGGTCGGCGAACCCACCAATGTGCCGAGCCCGCCCAGCGAAGCTGCAAAGGCAACACCGAGTACCAATGCACCCGCCATGCCGTTAGTGTCTTCTTCCCTTACGCCGCCGGCGCCCAACACGGCCAAAGCGATGGGCATCATGATTAGCGACGTCGAAGTATTGGAAATCCACATCGAGATGAAAGCGGTTGCTGCCATGAAGGCGAGAAGGAGGCCGAACCGGCTTTGGCCGGCAAAGCCGAGTATCCAGAGCGCAATCCGGCGATGCATACCGGTGCGCTCGACTGTCAGCGCGATGAATGCGCCGCCAAGTATCAGGAACAGGATCGGCGAATAATATTCCTTGGCGACATCGCCCGCGCTCAGGATCCCCATCAGCGGTAGGGCCAGGAAAGGCAATAATGCGGTGACGGTTAGCGGGAAAGCCTCTGTCATCCACCAAATGGCCATCAGAACCGTCAACGCGGCGACATGCCATGCAGGTGCCGCCATAGATGCGGGCGGTCCGACCAGCAGCATCAACAGGAAAGCAGCAATCCCGCCCCAAAGTCCCCCGGTTTTTGCTTTCACATCAGCCCCGCAATCCGATCAGAGAAATTTCGCGCCCATAGCCGGGTTCGCTGCGATGGCAGCTACGCCGATAGCTGAAAAAGCGATCGGGCTGCGAATAGGTGTCTTCGCCGAGGCATTCGACTTTGGTCACCCCGGCCTCGGCCAGCCGCGCGGCGACATAGCCTTCGATATCAAACTGCCAATGGCCGGGTTTGCCGTCGGCAAAGAAACGCTCATTCTCGTCCGCTTCCTGAACGAAGCGTCGGTAAAAGCCGTCATCGACTTCATAGCTTTTCTGCGCGATGCATGGACCAACGGCGCAGACGATACGCGCGCGATCAGCCCCCAAAGCCTCCATCGCATTGAGCGTATTGTCGGTGACGCCGGTGATCGCGCCTTTCCATCCGGCATGCGCGGCCCCAACCACTCCAGCTTGCAAATCGGCAAACAGCACCGGAACGCAATCTGCGGTCAGGATGCCGAGCAAGATGCCCGGCCGGTCGGTCACCATCGCATCGGCGTGCGGACGCGCATCGATTGGCAAAACCTCGTTCACGGTCACAACATCAGGTGAATGGACCTGATGGACGGTTGCCAGCTCTGCCCCAGGCATAACCGCCGTCACAGCCCGTCGGCGGTTCTCCAAAACGGCATCGCGGTCATCGTCAGACCCTAGCCCCACATTCAGGCCAGCATGGATACCATCGGATACGCCGCCCTTGCGACCGAGAAAGCCGTGCGGCACCCCTGCCAGCAGGCGGCTGCGCACGATTTCGACCGGGTCTTGGCTTGGGCTCTCCATGGCGCTCTCTTCGCATTGCCCCTTGTGCTTGGCAACATGCTTGACGCTGGCACTGCAAGATTGGAGAGACGGGGCATGACGGGAAAGATGCTGATCTTTGGAATGGGTTATACAGCCAGCCGCTTGGCGCAACATTTGCGCAAGCTCGGTTGGGAAGTGGTGGGCACAAGCCGCAGCGCAGTCATGGGCGCGTTTCGCTTCGACGATGATGAGCGTGTGATGGCCGCCATGTCAAATGCCACCCTTATACTCTCTTCGGTCCCGCCCGCGCGCGAAGGTGGCGATCCGGTGCTGGAACGTTATGGCAGCGCGCTGCAAGCTGCGCCTGCCAAGTGGATCGGTTATCTCTCCTCCACCGGTGTCTATGGCGATACGGGCGGTGCCTGGGTCGACGAAAGCGCGCCAATTGGTGGTGGTCGGCGTAGCGCACGCGCCGCGGCGGATCTCGAATGGCAAAAGCTCCGTGATGATGTGTCAGTGTTTCGCTTGCCTGGCATCTATGGCCCAGGGCGTTCCGCGCTGGACAGGGTGCGCGAAGGAAAAGCGCATCGTATCGATATTCCAGACCAGGTCTTCAGCCGCGTCCATGTCGACGATATTGTGTCGGGCATAGTTGCCAGCTTTGCCGGGCCAAGCGGCATCTACAATTTGGCCGACAATCTGCCCTGCAGCCAGAATAACGTTATAGAGTTTGCTTGCACCCTGTTGGGGATGCAGCCCCCGTTGCTGCAAACGCTTGAAGAGGCGCAGCTTTCACCCATGGCGGCGGCATTTTATGCGGAAAACCGCCGGGTTTCTAACCTCAAGGCACAGCGACTGCTCGGATGGAAGCCCGACTATCCTGATTATAAACAAGGGCTTACCGCATTGTTACACAGCTTAGGTGAAAAAGCGGATTGACGGCGACTCCCGCTTAGGTCAGCCTCCTGCGATAAATCCGGCGCAGAACCGGCATAAAGTTCGCAGGAGAATGCTTTTGGCAACTGCCGCTATTGAAGACGTGTCGCGTCCCTCGCTGTTTCTCGCGCTGACCGAGTTTCCCCGTGCCATGGCCGAGTTCGGTTCGATGACCTGGGCCAGCCCGCTTCTGATGCAAGCGCCCAAGGGCGATGGCCATCCGGTGCTTTTGCTCCCCGGTTTCATGGCCACCGAATTTTCGATGAAGCCGCTGCAAACCTATCTCGACAAATTGGGCTATAACGCTTTCCATTGGGAACTTGGCCGCAATCTTGGCCCCAAGGCCATCGGACATAATGGCGAGCATTTGATCGCGCGGCTGGAGCAGATCCATGCCGAAACCGGTCGCAAAGTCAGCCTTGTCGGCTGGTCGCTTGGCGGAACGCTTGCGCGTCAATTATCGCGGCGTCGCCCGGATATGGTGCGGCAGGTGATTTCATTGGGTTCACCCATTGTTGGCAGCCCCAAATCGACCAATGCGTGGCGGGCTTACCAGATGCTTACGGGTCACAAGATTGATGACCCCAATGTGCAGGCGCAATTGGCCGAAAGCCATGATGTTCCACCCGTACCTTCGACCGCAATCTACTCGCAGCAAGATGGTATTGTTGCATGGCAGAACAGCCGTGAACCAAAGGCGCCGCATACCGACAATATCGAAGTGAAAGGCAGCCATTGCGGCTTGGGCGTCAACCCGACCGTGCTTTGGGCGATTGCGGATCGCTTGGCTCAGCAAGAGGGCCAATGGAAACCGTTTGAGCGTGGCGGCATTCGCAGCCTGCTTTATCCGTCCAGCGGCCACTGATAACCTATTGTGGAATTTGAAGGGGGTCCCGGCATTGCCGGGGCCCCTCATTTTTTGGCTTTGACCTTGGGCTTCGCTGGTGCCTTCGCTTTTGGCGTTTTGGCTTTCGAGGCAGCGGCTTTTTTGACTGGCTTGGCAGCCGCGGGTTTCGCGCTCACTGTCTTCGCTTTTGTTGCCGGCTTGGCCTTGACTGGAGCAGCTTCTTTCGCCTTCACCTCTGCCTTGGGCACCGCCCGCAGCAATTCGTCAAAGGATTGGCGCAGCGCCGCCGCGTAATTGGCGGGATCAGGAATCATGTCCCGATCGCTGGTAAAGGAAATCGCGATTTCGGGGCCATAGCTGTAGATCGTATTGATCAGGCCCATGCCATCAAAAACAGGGCCGGTACCCATCATTCGCACCATCTTTGCCCCGGCAAAATAGAGCGGCACGCGCGGGCCGGGGACATTGGTGGCAACGCAGTTGAACACCGGCGAGTGCAGGTTTGAAACGCCCAGCCTGGTGTAAAGCCGCGCGCCCAACCCGGCGAGGCCCGACGGGATGAACTGGCTATAGTCGGTGAGGGTGCGTGCACCTACGGCGTTGGTCATCGCCTTGGAATTTACGGCTTCTTTGCGCACCCAGGCGAGCCGTTCCATTGGGTCTTCGATCTGGGTGCCGATCTGGACCAGCATCGCCGAAACAAGGTTGCCCAGCGCCTCCTTTTCGCCTTCGGCTCGCACCGAAATGGGGGCCATGACTTGCAGGCTCTCTTTCGGCAAATTCTTCCGCGACAGCAGATATTTGCGCAGGCCGCCGCCGATGATCGTCAAAACCACGTCGTTGACGGTCGCACCTTCGATCCGATCCTTGATCGCCCGGATGTCGGAAAGCTGGAATACGACGCCATCCCATACGCGGTGCGGCCCAACCTTGCCGTTGAGCAAAGTTTGCGGCGCCATGCGCGCGCCTTTCAGCGATACATCACCCCCTGCGACTTCGCGAATAAGCCGGGCTGCACCTGGCACGGTCTGCGCCAGCGTTTTGGCAAACTTCACGGGCTGGGTTACCGAATTCAGCCATGTTCGCATCAGCATTTCGGTAACTGCGGGCTCGTTTTCGCCCTTCCATTTTGCTTTCTTCGTCCGGTCGACCGGCACCGGCTCTATATCATGGACCGCGGCGGAAAGTTCGACGCCTGACATGCCGTCAATCGCCGCATGGTGCACCTTGGCGACCAGCGCGAAGCAACCTTTGGGTAGCCCTTCGATATTGTCGAGGCCTTCGACAATGTTGAACTCCCACAGCGGTTTTGAAAGATCGAGCCCGCGCGCGTGCAGCCTCGCCACCTGGATACACAACTGCCGCCAGTCGCCGGGCTGGGGCAGGGCAATGTGGCGGACGTGAAATTCGAGGTCGAAATTGGGATCGTCGATCCAATAGGGATGGTCGAGATCGAATGGAACGCGGACAAGTTTCTGGCGAAAGCTGCGTGCCTTGTCCAAGCGGCTTTCTATGTGCGCCAATATGTCCTTGAACCTTACGAACCCCCCGGGTGCGGTCGACGGGTCATAGATCCCGACCGAGCCGATATGCATCGGCGTATTTGGGGTGTCGAGATAGACGAAACTGGCATCCTGCCCACTAAGCTGCTCCATGAATTTCTCCTCTCCGTAGAGGAGATTAACGTGGAAGCGAGCGGTTGGCGAGTCTAACGCGTGCGCATCGCGACAACGAGGCCGACTGACGCGAGAATCGCCCCGCTAGCGGCCAGCGCGGTCCAGGCATAGCCTTCGAAAAGCGTCGACAGCAGCATTGCCACAACGGGTATCAGCACGCTTGTATAGGCCGCCTTGCCGGGACCGATCTTGCGTATCAGATCGAAATAGAGCGGGAAGGTGACGACTGAACCGATGATGCCGAGATAAAGGACGCCGCCCAGATAGCCCGCGCGCATTTCGATGATCGGCGGGCCATGGTTGATGAATGACCATGCAGCGTTGAAAAGCGCGCCCCAAAGCATTGACCAGGCAAGGATGGTCGTCGTTGGAAAGCGACCTACCGAGGGTGCAACCTGCATCACATTCGAAACCGATGCGCAGAGCACGGCGATGAGGGTGAGCGCGGTTCCCACGATTACCTCTTGTCCTCCCACGGGAGCGACCTTGTATTCCTGCACCATCAGCAGTGCGACGCCTGCACTCGCAATCAGCGAACCGATGATGAAATTGCGGCTGAAGTCACGCCCCAGCCACCATTTGCCGAGCAAGGCGTTGGGTACGATCAGCAAGGCGAAGATGACCGCGACAAGGCCGGAGGTGATATGGTGCTCGGCCGCATAGACAAAGTTGAAGTTGAGCGTGAATTGCATCAGCCCAAGCAGGACCGTCCATTTCAGGCCATTGGCGTCAATCCGCAGCGATTGTCGTGTGATGGCAGACAGCAGGAACATGCCAACGGCAGCGACCGCAAAGCGGTAACAGACTGACCAACTCGCAGGCACAGTTCCCAATTGGTCGCGAATAACCAGCCATGTCGAACCCCAGATAAGCGATACCACCAAGAACGGGATCGCCACGCGCGGGTTCAAAAGGCTCTGATCCGAAGCCTGAGTGGGTGGATCGGCGCGATTCACAGTGCAGCTATGGCATCGGCGAGGGGGCGGACATGGACGTCTTCATGCTGCCAACTGGTCACCAGACGTGCAGCGCCTTCACCCCAGTCGTAAAAGTCAAATCCTTGGGCGCGCAACTGGGCGGCTTCTGCCGCCGTCAATCTGATGAATATCTCATTGGCTTCGACCGGGTGCAAAAGCCGGCCTTGAGCGGCCCCTGCGATTATGCTGGCTGCTGCGTTTGCTGCCCTTCCATTTTCCAGCCACAGCTCGTCCTCGAGGAACGCCAGCAACTGTGCCGCCAGGAACCGCCCCTTCGAAAGCAGGTGCCCGGCCCGTTTCCGGCGGTATCGGGCGGCATCGGCCATTTCGGGGTCGAAATAGACCAACGCCTCGGCATTCATCCCGCCATTTTTGGCAAAGCCGAAACTCAATACGTCAACGCCAGCACGCCAGGTCACATCGGCCGGTTTGCATCCCAGGGTGGCCATTGCATTGGCGAAACGGGCACCATCCATGTGCAGACCCAATTTCCTGCTTTTGCAAAGCTCGCCCAAGGCGGCTACCTCGTTTGGGCGGTAAACAAGTCCATATTCGGTTGCATTGGTGATCGAAACTGCTGCAGCTTGCACCTGGTGCACATCCGGACGGATCGTGCCGAGCAATTCCTCTACCGCTTCGGGCGTGATTTTGGCGCCTTCGCCCTCAAGGTGCATCAGCTTTGCACCACCGGTGTAGAAACCCGGCGCGCCACACTCGTCGACCTCGATATGCGCTTCGCGGTGGCAGACGATGCCCTGATGCGGTTGCACCATTGAGGCCAGCCCCAGGCAGTTGGCGGCAGTACCGGTCGACACCCAAAGCACGGCGACCTCGCGCTCGAACAGTTCCGAAAAAGCGGCGTCGAGCTTCTGGCTCCACTGATCGCCGTCATAAGCGGTATCGACGACATTGGCGTCGGCAATGGCTTGCAAGACTTTCGGGTGAACCGGAGCGGCGTTGTCGGAAAAGAAGCGCATGCACGATGCACAAGGCGAAAACCGGCTGCACGTCAAGACGCACGAAAAGCCGTGGTTCGACAAATTGTTGCAAGCCGTCCGACTCTCGAACAGGATGGCATTGTTACACGGAGAGAGAATCACGAGGAGGACGGTGTCGAAATGACCGAATGGACATATGCAACGCAGTGGGAATCTGTGGCCAAGGCGGTCGCAGACAAGCCTGCCATCGTGCAGCAAGACAATGTCATGTCATGGCGCGAATTCGACGAAGCAGCCAACGGCCTTGCGGAATATTTGGTGCAGTCTGGATTGGGCCGACAGGCCAAAGTTGCATTATATGCCCGCAACTGCCCAGAATATCTTGTCGGCACCTATGCGGCGTTCAAGGCCAGCCTGGTGCCGTTCAACGTGAACTACCGCTATGGTAATGATGAATTGCTCTATCTATTCGAGAATGGCGACGCCGAAGCGGTCATCTTTGAAACCGTCTATGCGGAACGGATCGATGCAATCCGTTCCCGCTTGCCGGGTGTCAAACGCTGGATAGCCATCGAGCGGCCCGGTTTTCCCTTGCCCGGCTGGGCGGTTTCCTATGCCGATATTCGCCCCTGTGAAAACGCACCCACGGGTAATGGTCCGCGCCGCAGCGAAGACCTGATGTTCATCTACACGGGCGGAACGACCGGGATGCCCAAGGCCGTGATGTGGCAGCAGGGAGACCTGATCGGCAAAGGCGGCTATGGGGCAAACCCGCTGCTCGGTCTTGAACCCATGAAAGGTCCCGAAGAGGCCGGGGATAGGGCCAAGGCGATGCCCATTCCCGTTCGCATGCTGATTGCGCCGCCGTTGATGCACGGCACCGGATTGCTCTCTGCCTTTGCAGCGCTTTCCGTCGGCGGAACCGTGCTGCTGAACCGGCCTGACCATTTCAACGCGATTGAAACACTCGACCTGGCTGAAAAGTGGCAAGCAACATGGATGATCATTGTCGGCCAGCCTTTTGCCCAACCGCTGCTCGATGCGCTGGATGCGGAGCCCGGTCGCTGGAACCTGCAATCTATGCTGTTTTTCACCTCATCGGGCGCGATGTGGAATGAAGAAAACAAGCGCGGCTTGCTGCGTCATATGCCGCAGGCAGCATTGATGGATGCTTTCAGCTCGTCCGAGGCGTTGGGGTTGGGATCTTCGGTCATGACCTCTGCCGACACGGTTCACACGGCCCAATTTGCCTTGGGCGAAGATTGCGCCGTTTTCGATGAAGAGGGCCGGCGTGTTGAACCAGGATCCGAAATCAGGGGTCGCGTCGCGGTCGGCGGCTTCATCCCGGTCGGCTATTACAAGGATCCGGTGAAATCAGCGGCGACATTCATCGAGATCGAAGGTCGCCGGTGGTCGATGCCCGGCGACTGGGCGCTGGTGAATGCAGACGGCTCGCTTACGCTGCTCGGGCGCGGTTCGCAATGCATCAACACTGGTGGCGAAAAGGTCTTCCCCGAAGAGGTAGAGGAAGCGCTGAAGCGCCACCCTGCGGTCGTCGATGCTGCGGTGTGCGGAATGCCCGACCCGCGTTTTGGCGAACGCGTAGCGGCGGTGGCATCGCTAAAGCCAGGAATGTCCGCTGATCCTATGGAACTGGTCGATCATGTACGCGGTGAGCTGGCCCACTATAAAGCCCCGCGCCATTTGTTGTGCGTGGAAAAGGTTCCGCGCGCACCCAACGGCAAGATGGATTATGCCGAAGTACGCCGCATGGTGACCGAGGCTTTCGCCATCAATCAGCCGTGACGGGATTTCAAGTCAACGACCGGTCCAGCTCGACAGTTCCTCGATGCTCAAAGTGCGATGGAACTCGACGCCGATTGAGTCGCTGGCTTGCCATTTGACGCTGCCAGAAATCGGACGCAGTGCATCATAGCTTATTTGCACGCGCGTATCGATCGGAAGGAAGCGGTCGAACTTCAGCTTCGCTCCGCGCTGAGAAAGGTCGCAGATCCGTGCATCGGCGAGGTAGCCGCCCACCCGAAGGGTGACAGGCAGATCGAGGACGATCCTGGGCGCGCGGGGCTTGAAGCCATGGGGTGTCTCCGAGCCGCGGTTCAGCGCCTGCTCCACTGACACCCAGTCGAAAAATTTGATGCCGAACGAGTTGCCATCCTGCCAGACGACCTCGCCTTCGATCCGGTCTCCATCGGCGAGCGATACGGCGACATGCTCGCCATTTTCGAAACCCAATTTGGTTTCGACTTGCATTCCGTCCTCCGAAATATTGCGAACGATGGCAAGACCTTCGACATCGTGGATGCGGCTGGAAAGTCTTGCGGCTCTGAATATCGTGCGATCGCGGGGCGACGTGCGATAATCTTCCGCACTCTTTTCATCGATCGTGGTTTCCGAGTTTGTTTGTTCGCCAGTCGCCTTTGAAAGCTTGCGACTGCTGTTCTTCTGGAATCCACCGAAAGTGCGAGACAGAATTTCGCGCATCTTCATTACTCCATTCTCATCCGGTAGCGCAGGATAAAGCTTGATGTCTGGGGTCGATCTGGCTGAATGTCAGGTTTTAGGCGAAAGCGAACATGAGTGATGTTCGGATCAAAGCCTTCGCGATCAGGCGTCGGACTGTAATCAAAACTCGCTCCGCCATTATCTGAGAATTCGACGCAATCTGCCGGGTTGGAAAGCGACTCAAATTTGCAGTCGAAGCCGCTACCGCCATTTGCAGGCTCATAGGCGAAGGGCCCGCTGCCCATGCCAATATCTCCGACGAAGAGGCTCAATTCATCGGGAACGGGGTTTGCTATTACCGGACCGCGCTGTTCGGCAAGGTCGCTGGGTATATTGGAAACGCGCATTTCATATTCCAAGACAGCGTCCGGAATGGCCTTTGGGTTGGATGCGCTGATGCCGTCAGAAATGATTCGGCTGGATATATCGATGCTGGGTGCGAGCAGTTGAGCTGCGGCAACGCTATCAAAGCCTCCCATCGCGCCGATCAGCGCGACAACATATGCCCCTTGCGGCAATGTGGCTTTGGTAAAAATGCTCATTGATAATCGACGATCCAGTATTCCTGACTTTTGCTTGCTCCACCGTCTGACACGATCCGACGTTTGGATTTTGGTGCGTTCCGGCTTTGCGGGTTTTGGGAATTCGGCTTTGCCTGCACCTCGCGTTCAACGTCTGAGGTGGCATCAACTATTTCGACTTGCGCCGCTGCTGGTTGGGAAAATGTGCTCTGCGCCGGCGCTGATGTGTGTGGGCGTAGCGCCGGCGCAGATAAGGAAACGGGACTGCTCATCAGGGCCAAGCTCTGGACCAGCACAAGCTTAGCCACGAGACAGGTCGCTTCCATGACGTTACATTCGCAGGAAATTAGACAGATTATCAGTTTGACACCGTCTCATGCATATAAATACTACATATATGCATTTCAGGCAGTTTTAATACTATATATAGTATATCGCAGTAACAGAAGTTAACGGGTGTTAAGGGTGTTACATGGGGTTTTGAGCTGTTTGACTGGGTTGAACCAGCACTTTTTGCGCCACGAGGAACGATATTATGCGTGAGCGGATCTGCTGCGAAACAACGATATGATTCAAGACTTCTTCGGGGTCATCAGGACGGCTTCCCACGATTTTGGCGAGGGAGTTCCAATGGGGTTTTGCACGCTCGGTATTGCCTTGAGATGCAGCAATCAAAGCCTCGCACAGATGATAGTAAGCAGGGCTGAAACTGATTCCGTCTGCCGGGGAAGAGGATAGAGCAATCAGCCGTTCCTGATCGTTTCGCCTTATGCTTGCGAGGATAAGGGTTAGCCGTGAAAATGTTTCGCCAGGTGTCCTCTGATCAAAAGCCTGATCGATCAGTAATTCGGCACCGGGCATTCCACATTCCGATGCGAAATTACCCAGGATCGCCAACAGCACCGGATCATACGGATTGGCTTCAACCGCGTGGGTTGTGTGCGCGTTGCCGGCTTCGCATCGACCCATTACATAATGGAGGCGGGCTTCAGCAAAATGGGTGTAAGCTTCTTTGGGCTCATTCGCGACCGCTCGCGACGATAGGGCCTGGGCTTGTTTGAAACGGGCAGCCCTGTTTTCCGGGGTGGATGTTTCAATCAGGAAAAAGCTTCGAATAGCCAGACGCACCGCATCCAATCGGGAATCGTCAATCGAGGATTTCAGGCACTTATCAAGTGCCGGCCTCATAGCGAGATCCTGGGTCCTTAGATAAGTGACATAGCGCATCAGGCAGGCGTAACCATATTGATGGTCGTCCACAGTCCGCTCTGCTTCTCGCTTGGCAATGATCCCGAATGGGCTTGCCAGTTGCGCGATGCTCGGTCCTAAATTTGCCGGTGCATCCTTTTCCGGTTCCAGCCAAGCGGTTGATGACCAAACAAGTTCAGATGAGCGTGTTTCGGTCAACCGCAGATAAAGCGGGTGACGGCCCTCCCGCAATTTGCCGAGCCTCGCCTGCAGTTGATAATCCGCTTTGGCCTTCTGGCTGGCTTGATCCGCCTTTTCCTGCTGCAAGTGTATGCGTACGGCCCATGAACGTCCCAGGCCGTCGACCAGTTCGGCGAACACGTCATCGGCAGCAGCGACGGTTTCCGCGTCATCCGATGATTGAATGGCGTTGACCAGAATGGTGGGAACAACGGCTGTCCTGGGCGGCTGGGCCCTGGCAACGTCCGAATGGTACATTCCGCTCAGCCAATAATAAGCGGCGGCTACGACCATCGTAATTGCGAAAGAAAATGCGAGGATTGAGGCAATTTCTATCCCGACTTTGGGTTCAGCGTCGTCAAATGGTTCAGCAGGTTTCGGTGTTGGTTCGGGTTCCCCCGACGCGTCGTCCATGACTGGATATGGCGTTGGGCGATTGGTGGATAGCGGACGGAACAATTCGGGATAGGCCGTTTCGGGTGGGCCCACGCGAACCTTGTAACTCCCTGCGACCATATATAGGCACAGCCCATCCGAAGGCAGGTTCTTTGAATAAAAGGCTTCGAGCAGTTTTCGCAGCCGCATGGTCTGGACACGAGGGTAACTGTCCGATTTCGCATCAAAATCGGGACTCTTGCCTAGGCAATCAACGGCGACGGTATAGCTCTTCAGCTTGTCCGTCGTCAGAACATTTGGCACAACTCGCGGCGTAGGTTTGCGGAGTGCGGGCCTCGTCTGAGGTTTGATGTTAGGCGGCGAGCCTGCGGTGTTGCAAGCGCCGATGTTCGAGTGTCTTTCGCTTGATCCTTTCTCTTCGTTTGATGATGGCAGGGGCCCTGCCGAAGTAGGTATCGGCAGGTGTCACATTGTCGAGGCTCTCGTGGTATCGGCAGTGGTTGTAATGCTCGACGAAGGCCTCGATCTGCTGGTGGAGATCGCCGGGCAGGAAGTAGTTCTCTAGCAGCACGCGGTTCTTCAGGGTCTGGTGCCAGCGCTCGATCTTGCCTTGGGTCTGTGGGTGGAAGGGTGCGCCGCGCACGTGGCTCATCTTGTTGGCCTCGATGTATTCGGCCAGTTCGCCAGCGATGTAGCTGGGGCCATTATCGCTGAGCAGGCGGGGCCTGTGCAGCACGTTGGCGTGATCGCAGCCTGAGGCTGCTAGCGCCATATCGAGCGTGTCAGTGACGTCCTCGGCTCGCATGGTGGTGCAGAGCTTCCATGCAATGATGTAGCGCGAGTAATCGTCGAGCACGGTCGACAGATACATCCAGCCCCACCCGATGATCTTGAAGTAGGTAAAGTCTGTCTGCCACATCTCATTCGGGCGCGTGGTCTTCGTGTGGAACGCCTCTGCCGCCTTGATCACCGTATAGGCCGGGCTGGTGATGAGGTCGTGGGCCTTGAGCAGGCGGTAGACCGTGGCTTCGGACACGAAGTAGCGCTTCTCGTCGGTGAAGCGCACCGCCAGCTCTCTCGGCGATAGCTCGCTGTGTTCCAGAGCCATGTCGACGATCTGATCCTGAACCTCGGGCGCGATCCTGTTCCACACCCGGCTCGGCGTCGATGGCCGGTCTGCCAGCGCTTCGGGCCCGCCTTCAAGGTAGCGATCATACCAGCGGTAGAAGGTCCGGCGAGCAACGCCGAGCTGGTCCAGCGTGCGCTTGGCGGGCAGGTGCGATTGCTCGACGATCCGGATGATCTCGAGCTTCTCGGATGCGGGGTATCTCATTCGTCGCCTCCCCCATCCGCGATCATGCTTTTTTTGAGCAAGCGGTTCTCCAGGGTGAGGTCGGCCACGCACTCCTTCAGGTCGCGGGCCTCACGGCGCAGGTCCTTCACCTCGTCCGTGGTCGCAGCGCGGGCCGTGTCACCGGCGAGGCGACGCTTGCCAGCCTCCATGAACTCTTTGGACCAGGTGTAATACAGGCTCTGGGCGATACCCTCGCGGCGGCAAAGCTCGGCAATGGAGTCATCGCCTCGTAGCCCATCGAGCACGATCCGGATCTTGTCTTCCGCTGAGAAGTGTCGGCGGGTCTTGCGGCGGATGTCCTTTACCACCTGTTCGGCGGGCTTTTTGGAGCTTGAGGATTTGGGCTTCATCTTCGTTCCTTCGTCACTACGACGAAGCCCAAATCCTCCTTAAATCACAACCTCAAATCTGTGCCATTGGCGCTGACGGGGGACACAGGATTTTGTCGGATTCCTTGCCGATTATCTCAAATTGCGTGATTGCAATTGTAGCATCTACGGGTCTGCAGAGTCGCTCTTGCAATCGGGCGGTGTCGACCAATACGACTTTTTCATTCTTGATCTCGGATTGCCTGGAATTGACGGCGTGGATCTGACGACGTTGATCCGGGCGCGAAGCACCGCTGGGATACTGATCGTGAGCGGCCGGCTAGGCCCCGATGCCTTTAACTCGGCATTGGCCGCAGGAGCGGACATGTTCGTCAACAAGCCGGTTCGCTTTGACCAAGTTTACCATGCAATCCAGTCGATCTGGCGCCGCTTTGCCGAACCGCGTGCACGCGCGAGCAATTGGATGATATCTTTCGATCATTCCAAACTCATTTCTCCGCTCGGCAATCAAGTGTCGTTGACCCCGGTGGAAGGGCGATTGATCCAATGCTTGCGCAAGGCAGCCGGAAACCCGGTGTCGCGGGCAGAACTTGCAGATGCTGCTGGTATCGCTGCCAGCCAGGATCACCGCAATCTCGATGCTGCCGTATTCCGTTTGCGCCGCAAGATTGAACGCGACGCGCGTTGTCCGTCGCCGTTTCGCACGGTGCATGGCATCGGTTATCAACTAAGCGAAGAAATCGAAGGCGGTAACGCGGGATCCGCAGCAGGATGAACATCCCCTACGCGATAGGATTCAGCTATCTCTATATGGGGCACATAGTTGCCTTCTCGATTTGTTACATCCTTCTCGAACGTGTAAATGCACCGGTCGTTATTTGGCTGCTGTCCAATGTGATAACGACTTCAGGGTTCGTGCTGGCATCGACCCAACTCTTCGAAAACAAGGATCTTGGCGCCCTGATATGGGCGGTCTTGTTTTTATCCGGCAGCGCATTGAAAACCGCTGCATTCAGCGATCGTCGGCTGTTCAGAAAATCAAACAGACTGCCGCATGCGTTGCTCGTTTGCGGATTATTGGTTTCGATGTCGTTGCTGATCGACGTGCAATCGCCTTACCGACTGCTGCTAATCTTGGTCTGCGGGATATTGTTTTGCATCAGCGGTATCCTTTTTCTTTTGCGCAATCGTGCCTGGAAGGGATTGCGACCCACCAATTTGACAATTTGGGTTCTCACAATTTCAGCCGCTGCACTTTCGACGCAGTTGCCGAATGCCTATCCCTTTGGCGACATGACCAGGTTCGCTGGTCGGATCAATTTGCTTGCGGTTATCATCCTGTCCTTCCTTTTTGAAATCGCCTTTTTCGGGATGATCGTGTCGCGTCAGGTTCGCGATCAATTGCTCCAGTCCAAACGTGCGAACCGGCTGCAACGCCAGGCGATCCAGCTGAAGGAGAAGGGGCAGATCAGCGCAGAACTTGCGGACGAACGCTATCATTTGTTGAAGATGCTAACACACGAAGTACGGCAACCTTTGAACACCGCGCAAGCTGCGCTGCAGACGGTGCTTCAGGAAATCGCGGGCGGAAAGGGAAAACCTGATATCATCCGCTCGGCCGTCGATCGCGCCAGCATCACGCTGAATTCGATCTCACTCTCGATATCCAATTCGATCCTCGGTGCCACGCTTATTACCAAGGGACGTGCTGCCCAATTCGAGTTGATCGATTTATGTGCGGTATCGCAGCTGGCACTTTTGGATATCAATCCGCGTGACCGTAACAGGGTCGTGACGCGTTATGATCAGGAGATAGTCTATGCGGAGGCGGATCCTATCGTCCTGCGTTTGGCGCTCAGGAATTTGCTCGAAAATGCGATCAAATATTCGGTTCCCGGTTCCACGGTGAATTTCGAAATCGTTCTCTGTGAAGATGAGTTGTCGACTTCGTTCAGGGTTTCCAATCTGGTGAAAGACGCATCGATGATGGAAGGAAACATCATCGAACGTAACAAACGGGGTGTGGATAGCCGGTATGAGGGCTACGGGCTTGGCCTGTACATCGTCAAAGAAGTGGCGAATCTGCACAAGGGGCAGTTGAAATATGATGTAGGTGAGGATTCGATCGTCACCTTTGAAATCATAATTCCGAGCTAGGTTTATCTTCCAGAAAATTGCGGTTCAAACTCGGTCGCCGCCGGTTGGCATTGCACGCAATTGACACGCATGAAATGCCCTGCAGTCTGCAGAGATTCCATCGTTTTCTGGCGCTTGCGATTATCAGGAAAAATTAGTGGTGCTGCTGAGTGGGATTGAACCACCGACCTCTCCCTTACCAAGGGAGTGCTCTACCACTGAGCTACAGCAGCGCCGGGAAGGCGGCCCTATGCTTAGCGGAGCATCGCTTGTCAAGCCGCTTGCACCCAATACAGTCCTTTGGCATCGGCATTTTATGGAAAAGGCAGGAAACAAGTCGCGCGAGGAACGTTTGGCAGAAGCTTTGCGAGCGAATCTGCGCCGCCGAAAAGCGCAAAACAGCGATGCCCGGGTATCGAAACCCGCTGATTCTAACTCCCCGAAATCAACGGACTGACTTTACCGTCGAGGGTGCTGCGGCCCGCCATTGTTGCCTGTGTCAGTTTGGATTTGCCTGTGCGAAGTTCGCCAGGGGTGAGCCCGGTGAATTGTTTGATCTCGCGGGTCAGATGCGATTGGTCGTAAAAGGCAAGGCCCAGTTCAGTATCGTCAAGGCTGTCTCCATGTGCGATCCGGCTGGCAGCGCGGAGCGCCCGATATTTGCGCGCAAGTTTCTTGGGCGGCATGCCATAGTAGCGCTTGGTTATCCGCTCCAACTGGCGCACCGAAAGGCCTGACTCGGCAATTAGAGTATCAATATCGGGGTCATTGTTTTCGACCAACCACCGATCCACCATCGCGGTGAATTCAAACGGCGCGCCTTGCATCTTGCGATAGATTTCCGTCGCCGCCCTGTTGCCAATACGAAACTGCTCTTCAGCGCTGCCTGCACCGATCAGTTGGTTTTAAAGCTCGATCACCGAATCCCCGAAAATCTGCCTCGCATCGAACGCCCTGTCGATCCAGTTTCCGGCCTCTGCTCCCATCAACGCAGCCCAGCCTGCGGGCAGCATTCCCCAACCGAAAACGCATATCGGCCCCTTGGAACGCGATTGGAACGGTTTGGTGGTCGGTCCGATTATGGTGACAGGATAAGAGGGGATTTCGTTATCGCCAAAACGGTACCATCCATCGCCGCTCAATGTGACCCGAAATTGTGCGCGGTCGGCGCGCTCGACTTCGTTGAGCGCTTCCCCCCGATAATCGAAGCGATAGAATGACGACACCAATGGCTGCAGAGCCTTGTCTGGTGCCTCATAAGCAAGGTCTATCATTTGCGCAGTCATGGTCCTGACCGGATGATATACCAATGGCGGGCAAAAAAAAGGCCTGCCGAAGGCAGGCCTTAAAAGGTAAAGAACTCTTGTCTCACGACGTCGAGCCCTTCGGGTCGCAGGGGAGGTATGCACCAATTTGGTGACATTTTCTTGCATGGAATCGTCATAACATGACGTTACTTTTGACATTTTCGGCCAAGCTTTGGACCAACTGCGCCAAAACAAGACGTTATAACGATTGCAAGTTTACATCGGCGGCTGCCATAGCGACTCGGTGATGTACAATTTGGCCCGTCCGCTGCTGTTCGCCTTCGACGCCGAGTCGGCACATGGTTTGTCGCTCGCTGCGTTGCGCCTTTTGCCCATAAGTTCCGCCCGCCGATCCCCGCCGGAATTAAGCGTCAATTTCGCAGGTTTGCATTTTCCTTCGCCAGTCGGGCTGGCGCCAGGTTATGACAAGAATGCCGAGATTTTCGCCAAAGCCTATGGCATCGGCTTCGGCTTTGTTGAAATCGGCACCGTCACACCATTACCGCAAGCCGGCAACCCCCGGCCCCGGCTG
Organism: Sphingorhabdus sp.; assembly: GCA_023262005.1. Classification (GTDB taxonomy): domain Bacteria; phylum Pseudomonadota; class Alphaproteobacteria; order Sphingomonadales; family Sphingomonadaceae; genus Sphingorhabdus_B; species Sphingorhabdus_B buctiana. The sequence goes on from JALREL010000154.1 coordinate 34,494, forward strand.
TTCCGGCTGGTGGAAGATCGTGCCGTCATCAATCGCATGGGCTTCAACAATGAAGGGATGGAGGCTGCTGCGAGCCGGATCGGAGCCATAGCGCGCCAGCATCGCGTCGGGCCGCTTGGAATCAACATAGGAGCCAACAAGGACAGCGAAGATCGTATCGCCGATTATGAAAAAGCGATGGCCCGTCTGGCGCCATTGGCGGATTATGTGACCGTCAATATCAGCTCCCCCAACACACCAGGTTTGCGCGCGCTTCAGGATAAGTCGGCACTTGATGATTTGCTGCTGCGGGTTCGGGCAGTGGCACCTGACGGTCCGCCGCTGTTTCTGAAAGTTGCTCCGGATCTGGAGCCCGCAGACATCGATGATATTGCCGCCGTTGCCATCGAACGTGGCATCGATGCTCTAATCATCAGCAATACGACTATCACCCGACCCCCGCTGCAATCATCGCATGCCACCGAAGCCGGTGGGCTCTCCGGCGCGCCCTTGAAATCGCTGGCACAGCAGCGCCTGACCGATTTTCGCAAGGCCACCGGTGGACGCATCGGTTTGATCGGGGTGGGGGGCATTGCTTCAGCCGAAGATGCCTATGCCCGCATCCGTGCCGGGGCGTCGCTGGTACAGCTATACAGCGCACTCGTTTACGAAGGCCCATATCTGGCGCGACGGATCAACAAGGGTTTGATCGAGTTGCTACGCCGGGATGGATTCGCCAACATTTCCGAAGCAGTCGGGGTTGATGTCGATTGATGCCTTGCCAAGCAGCGTGCGGGGATTACGGAGATTAACGATGAGAAAATTGATCCTCTTTGCTGTCGCCCTTTTTGCCGTTGCATCGTCGCCCGCCACTGCGCGGAGCCAAGCCATTGCCAGTTCGGCCGATCCTCGCGCTACCGCTGCGGGGGCCGAGATTTTGGCGAAAGGTGGCTCGGCTGCCGATGCGACAATGGCGATGATGCTGGCACTCACAGTCGTTGAACCGCAGTCCAGCGGTATCGGCGGTGGCGGCTTCCTCGTCCATTATGATGCCGAAGGCGGGAAAATCAGCACGATCAATGGCCGCGAAACCGCGCCTGCGGCTGCGACGCCCCAGCGTTTCACCGATGCAAATGGCAAGCCCATTCCGTTCCTGCAGGCGTTTCCGGGCGGGAAATCTGTGGGTGTTCCCGGCAATATCCGCCTGATGGCAGAGGCGCATCGTAAATGGGGCAAGCTCAAATGGGCGGAGATTTTCAAGCCCGCCATTCGCCTTGCCGACAAGGGTTTTGTCGTCAACCGCACGCTGGAGTCGCGACTGGCGATGATCCAGCGCCTGTGGCCGCAGTTTGAAACCGCACGTTCGATCTACTGGGTGGATGGAAAGCCCGCAAAGGCCGGGATGACCCTGCGCAATCCCGAACTTGCCAAGACCTTGCGGTTGATCGCCAAGAAAGGGCCCGATGCCTTTTACACGGGTGCGATTGCAAACAGCATCGTCGATACCGTCAATAAAAGCGTTGTTGCCCCCGGCGACATGACGCTGGCCGATCTGGCCGCCTATAAAGCGGTCGAACAAAATGCCGTTTGCGCGCCCTATCGCGTGTATGTCATCTGCGGCATGGCACCGCCATCCTCGGGCGCGACCACCGTGATCCAGATTCTCGGAACGCTCGAGCGTTTCGACATGAAGGCGCTCGGCAAGGATGATCCTAAGTCTTGGTTCCTGATCGGTCAGGCGATGCAACTCGCTTATGCCGATCGCGAAAAATATCTCGGCGATGCATCCTTTGTGCAGGTTCCGGTCACCGGACTGATCGACAAAGCCTATCTGGCCGAACGCTCTGCCCTGATTGATCCATCAAAGGCGCGGGCAGACTATCCGGCGGGTAATCCCCCGGGGGCGATGCCGCGAACTGCTGCGATTTCGGGCGAAGTTGCAGGAACCACCCACTTTTCCGCGGTCGACGCCAAGGGAAGCATCGCCAATATGACCTCGACCATTGAGGGACCGTTCGGCAGCCAATTGATTGCCGGGGGCTTCTTCCTCAACAACGAACTCACTGATTTCACTTTCGCACCGGAAAAAGACGGCGCGCCGGTTGCCAACCGCGTTGAAGGCGGGAAACGCCCCTTGTCATCCATGGCGCCAACCATTGTGTTCAACCGCGAAGGAAAGCCTGTGCTCGCGCTCGGATCGGCCGGTGGTAAGCGCATCATCATGCACGTGACCAAGACGCTTGTTGGCGTGCTTGATTTCGGCCTCCCGCTCAAGGAAGCGATTGCGCTTCCGAATATCTATTTTGGCGGCGGTGCTTTGCTGGTTGAGGAGAATACCACACTCGCCACCATGGCACAGCAACTGGCCAATTTCGGCCAACCTGTGAAGCCTGAGGATCTAGGGTCTAAGGTAAATGGCTTGCAGCTTATCGATGGGCAATGGACGGGTGCAGCCGATCCGCGCAGCGAGGGCAATGTAGTCGCTGTCGACAAAAAGGGTAAGCAGACGGTAATTGACGGCAATCAAATCAAGGATGGAGCGCCAGCTGCCAGCGTGGGCTGAAGCAAACTTGCCTAGCCCGCACCGGAAAGCTAGCGTTTGGTATAGAGCGAGTCCGAAAACGGGCCGCCCCCGGGAGAGTATTGGTGGACGATAACTTCAACGATTTTGAATCGATTCCGAACCTGGTGAGCATGTTCCTGTCGCGTGCGGAACTGCGCGGCGACCGGCCATTTCTGGGGTATAAGCATGGCGACGAGTGGCGCACCATCAGCTGGGCCGAAACCGCGCGCCGCGTGGCCGGATTGGCCAAAGCGCTGAAAGCCATGGGCTTGAAGAAAGGCGACCGGGTGATGCTGGTTTCCGAAAACCGGCCCGAATGGTGCATCGCCGATCTTGGTATCATGGCGGCAGGTTGCGTCACCGTGCCCACTTATGTCACCAATACCGAACGCGACCACCAGCACATACTCGACAACAGCCAGTCGCGCGCAGTGATCGTGTCGACTGCAAAGCTGGCGCAGCAATTGATGCCTGCCGTGGTCCGTTCATCCGAATGCGAATTTGTCATCGGCATGGAGCCGCTGAAAGTAAGCCAGCGCGGCCAGCAGAAGCACCATGATTGGGCCGACCTGGTGCAAGGCACCGATGCCGATGTCGCAGCGCTGAAGGAAGAAATGGCGAAGGTCGGCAGGAACGAACTGGCCTGCATCATTTACACCAGCGGAACCGGCGGCGCACCACGCGGCGTGATGCTGCATCATGGATCGATTATCTGCAATGTCGACGGTGCTGCCGAAGTGCTGCGTGAGGATTTCGGCCTCGATAATGAGCGCTTCCTCTCCTTCCTACCATTGAGCCACGCTTATGAGCATTCGGGTGGGCAGTTCCTGCCTATCGGCGTGGGTGCCGAGATTTACTATTCGGAGGGGCTGGAGAAGCTCGCGAGCAATATCGAGGAAACCCAGCCTACGATCATGGTCGTCGTGCCTCGTCTGTTTGAGGTGCTGCGCCAGCGCATGATCAAGAATGTCGAAAAGCAGGGCAAGTTCCCGACCTACCTGCTCGACAAGGCGCTGAGCATTGGTGAGCGCGACTATGGCGGCAAGGGGCGGTTCCGCGATGCACCGATGAAGCTGCTGCTTTCGCGGACCCTGCTGCCGAAAATCCGTGCCCGCTTTGGTGGCCGTATGAAGGCGATGGTATCAGGCGGTGCGCCGCTCAATCCCGATATCGGTATCTTCTTCCAGTCGCTCGGAATCACTTTGCTGCAAGGCTATGGGCAGACCGAAAGCGGCCCGGTGGTCAGTTGTAACCGCCCGCAAATCGGCCTCAAGATGGACACAGTCGGCCCGCCGCTGAAAGGTGTTGAGGTCAAGATTGCGGAAGATGGCGAAATCCTTGTGCGCGGCGAACTCGTCATGCTCGGTTATTGGCGCAATGAAGCTGAAACCGATCGCGTGATCAAGGACGGCTGGCTGCACACCGGTGATATCGGGCATCTCGATGAAAAGGGCCGGATCAAGATTACCGACCGGAAGAAGGACATCATCGTCAACGACAAGGGCGACAATGTCGCACCGCAAAAGGTGGAGGGAATGCTGACGCTGCAGCCCGAAATTCTACAGGCGATGGTTTCTGGCGACAAGCGGCCTTACATTGTCGGTCTGGTTGTCCCCGATCCCGAATGGGCGCTCGATTGGGCACGCGAGCAAGGCATGAAATATGACTTTGCCGAGTTGCAGGATAATCCGCAATTTCGCGCAGCGGTTCGCGCCGCTGTCGATCGGGTGAACAAGGATCTGTCGGTGATCGAAAAGGTCCGCCAGTTCGAATTTGCCGATGAACCCTTCACGATCGAAAATGGCGAAATGACGCCTAGCATGAAGATCCGCCGCCACATGATCCGTGATCGCTACAAGGATCGCCTCGACGGGATGTATAAAGCCTAAAGCGCAGGGAGCGCCCAGTCGATGGGCGCCAAACCCTTGCTTTCAAGGAAGGCGTTGCACTTTGAAAAGTGCCGGCAACCAAGGAAGCCATTATGCGCGGACAAAGGCGAGGGGTGCGCAGCCTTGAGCACCAGATGCTTGGACGTGTCGACAAACGCCGCCTTCTTTTGCGCATAAGCGCCCCAAAGCAGGAAGACGACCGGATCGTCCTTTGCATTCACCAGCCGGATGACCGCATCGGTAAAGCGTTCCCACCCCTTGCCCTGGTGTGACGCGGCTTTCGCCATTTCAACCGTGAGCACGCTGTTGAGCAACAGCACACCCTGATTGGCCCAATGTTCAAGGAAGCCATGGCGCGGCCGTTCGATGCCTAAGTCCGACTGCAGTTCCTTGTAGATGTTGACCAGGCTCGGCGGCGGACGGACGCCGGGTTTGACGCTAAAGCACAGCCCATGCGCTTGTCCCGGGCCATGATAAGGATCCTGCCCCAGGATCACGACGCGCACCTTGTCGAGCGGCGTCAGGTCCATGGCCCGGAACCATTCTCCGCCCTTCGGAAAAATATGCTTTCCCGATGCCTTTTCCGCGATAAGGAAGGCGCGCAATTGCGCCATGTAATCGGCTTCAAATTCGGGCAGCAATGGCGCCTTCCAGCTTTGGTGGAGGGCGATATTGTCCGTCATTCGGCTGCTTCAGCCTTGGCCAATGCTGCAGTCCAAGCTTCGGTTTCCTTTTTGCTGGCAGGACCCAATAATTCCATCGCGTGGCGCAGGCGTTCGCGCAATATGTCGCGGCCAAGATGGGTGATTGCGTCGAACAAAGGAACGCCCTGTGGAGCGCCCAATACGGCAAGGTAGAAGGCGCGGATCATGTCCTTCAGTTTGATCTCAAGCGCAGCGGCTGTCTTGCGCAGCGCGGCATCGACGCCATCCTTGTTCCACTCGATCATCGCGTCAAACTGTTGCAGGGCAAGCGTATAGGCCGCACGTTGCTGGTCGGGTTCGATCTTCACCCCGTCGCGGAGTTTTTCGGCCGTCAGGCTTTCGATGCGGTTCATGAAGAAGGGCGCTACAAGCGCACCCAGATCGCCCAACTTCACGATGCGGCTTTGCGCCATTTCTGCGATCGGCGTCAGATAGGAGTCATTGAGCGCCCATTTGCGCACTTCGCCGAGGAATTGTTCGGTGGTCAGCTCTTCACGCATGTAGCGTCCGTTGAGCCAGTCCAATTTCGAGGTGTCGAACACTGGCCCGCCCAGCGAGATATTGGCGACGTCAAACCCGTCGATCAGTTCCGGCAGAGAGGTCTTTTCATCCTCTTCACTCGCGCTCTTGATAAACAGGCCGAGGAAATTTTGCATCGCCGCAGGCAGATATCCGGCGCGTTGATAATATAGGATGCTCGTCGGGTTCTTGCGCTTTGACAACTTGGACCGGTCGGCATTGCGCAACAATGGCAGGTGCGTGAGCACCGGCGGCTCCCAGCCGAAATATTGATACAGCAACAGATGCTTGGGCGCCGACGAAATCCACTCCTCGCCGCGCATCACATGGGTGATGCCCATCAGGTGATCGTCCACAACATTGGCGAGGTGATAGGTCGGCAAGCCGTCCGACTTCATCAGCACCTGCATGTCGACGACCGAATATTCGAACTCGATCGGCCCGCGCAGCGTATCCTGCACAACGCAAACGCCCTCATTGGGCACCATCATGCGCACGACATGGCTCATGCCTTTGGCGTCGCGCTCGGCGCATTCGGCTTGGGTCAGTTTTGCGCAGCGCCCATCATATTTCGGCGGCTGCTTTGCCGCCATCTGCTGCGCGCGCATGCTCGCCAGCTCTTCGGGCGTGCAATAGCATTTGAAGGCGTGGCCATCGTTGAGCAGCCGGTTGCAATGCTCGGTATAGATCGCACTGCGCTCCGACTGGCGATAGGGGCCGTGTGGACCGCCGACATCGGGGCCTTCATCCCAGCTGAGGCCCAGCCAGCGGAGCGAATCGAGAATCTTTTCTTCGGATTCGCGCGTCGAACGCACCTGATCAGTGTCCTCGATACGCAGCAGGAACTGCCCACCATGCTTCTTGGCAAAGCAATAGTTGATCAGCGCGATATAAGCGGTGCCAACATGCGGGTCGCCGGTGGGCGAGGGGGCTACGCGGGTGCGGACGGGCTTGGTGATTTCAGTCATGCGGCGGGCCTCTACCAAGCTGCAACCATCTTGTCATCTTTGCGGTTCATCGGCACATCATTGCAAAGGACAAGAGGACTCAGAATGCAAATCAGCCGCCGCCAGTTTAACTTCGGTTTGGGAAGCATTGCTTTTGCCGGGATAGCGGCGCGTGCCTATAGCCAGATACCGCCACAGGCCCGCAGCGAAGTTCCCGGATATGGCGCGCTTGTGCGCGATCCGAATAATTTGATCGATCTACCCAAAGGCTTCTCCTACCGCGTGATCTCTCGTTTCGGGAACATCATGGATGATGGTTTCCTTGTCCCCAGCGCGGGCGATGGCATGGGTGCGTTTGCGGCAGGCAAGGGCAAGGTCGCGCTGGTTCGTAACCATGAACTCAATATCCGCGATGGTCGCTTCGGGCCATTTCCGGGCAAGGTGGCTGATGATTTTGCCGCCTATGATCGCGGCAAGGATGGGATGCCGCTTCCGGGCGGAACCACGACGCTGATTTATGACCTAAAATCGCAGCGCGTGGAGAAACAGTGGCTCAGCCTCTCTGGAACGCTTCGCAACTGTGCAGGCGGGATTACGCCATGGGGCAGCTGGCTCACCTGTGAGGAAAATGTGACCCGCGCCGGCGATACCGTAGGCAAGGATCATGGCTATATTTTCGAAGTGCCATCGGGCCATATGGGCTTGGTCAATCCAGTGCCGCTCAAAGCGATGGGCCGTTTCAATCATGAAGCGGCATGTATCGATCCGCGGACCGGCATTGCCTATCTGACCGAAGACCGCGACGACAGCCTGCTCTATCGTTTCCTGCCCAATGCCAAGGGAGAGCTTGCCAAGGGAGGCAAGCTCGAGGCGTTGGTGCTCGATGGCATCGGCGATAGCCGGAACTGGAGCGAAGCAACGGTTGTTCGGGACAAGTCCTATTCTGCACGCTGGATCCCGCTCGACAACCCGGAGGCGCCTGAAGATGATCTGCGAAAGCGCGGCGCGGCGAGGGGGGCCACATTGTTTGCGCGCGGTGAGGGTATCTGGTGGGGCAATGGCGAGCTTTACTTCACCTGCACTGATGGAGGTGCGGCCAAATTTGGCCAGATTTTCCGCTTGCGGCCGGGTGTTGCGGGCGCAGCAGACAAGCTTGACCTGTTCTATGAGTCGACCGATGGCGGTGCTTACAACTATGGTGACAATCTATGCGTGATGCCGACGGGGCATCTGATGGTCTGCGAAGACCAATATACCGATATCACCGACAACCACCTGCGCGGTATCACCCCCGCCGGCAAGGCCTACACCTTTGCCAAGAGCCGGGTGCAGACCGAATTTGCCGGCGCCTGTTTTGCGCCCGACGGATCGACGCTGTTCGTCAACCTGATGTGGCCGACGATGACGCTGGCGATTACGGGGCCGTGGAGGCGGGTGAAGGCCAGCTAAGCTGGCTTAAGCCAGTTTCCGCGTCCCGTGCTGGGCCGTCATCCGGTGCAAGCCGGCGAGGTTTGGTTTGCGATCCTTCACCGTTTCGACAAAGCGCCATTCACTCGTGGCGCGTTCGGCAGTCAGTTCGACCAGCATGTAACCTCGGCGGCTGCTATCCATCCACTTCAGACCGTTGTTGCGCTCGACTACGCCCTTGGCGACGGTCGTTGGCGGCGCGCCTGTGAAATAGGCTTCGAAGCCGGGTGAACTGACGCTTTGGCCCGCCAGTTCCACGCCTGCGGCCTTGCCATCGTGCTGCAAATCGAAAGCCCAGGCATTGTGGCTGTCGCCTGTCAATACGACCAGATCGGCGTTGGAATTCTGCGCAGCCGATAGCGAGCGTGCACGTGCCGCCGGATAACCGTCCCACGCATCGAGATTGGCCGGGATTCCTGCCTTCGCCGCCATCGCCCCGCGTCGCACGCGCGCTTTGGCAAAATCTGGAGCATCGGGCGCCAGCCAGTTGACTGTCTCGTCGGGCTGCAGGATCGTGCCCATGATTGTTTGTTGTGCCCAGATATTCCACTTGGCCTTGCTGCTTTGGAATCCTCGGCTCAACCAATCTTCCTGGCTTGTGCCCAGCATAGTGCGGTCTGCCGACTGCCAATCACCTTGGGTGAACGCCTTGATTGCGGCCAATGTGCCCGCTTCGTCGACGCCCCTGAGGATCTGCAACTCGGCAGGTTTGGATCGTGCGCCGATGCGGCTTTCGGTCATGAAGATTTCAGCGAGGTCGCCGATGCGATAGTTGCTCCACCGCTTGCCATCGTCGATATCGCGCACGGGCATCCATTCGCGCCAAGCTTTCTCAGCCGCGGCTTTGCGCGTCTGCCAATCGCCTTCATCGGCCTGATGATTTTGTGCGCCATTTGCATAGGCATCATTGGCAAATTCATGGTCATCCCACATGCATAGCATCGGCGCGCGCGCGTGGATCGCCTGCAAATCCGGGTCAGCGCGATAGCTGGCGTAGCGCAGACGATAATCGGCCAGGCTTACAATTTCATTGGCCGGCTCGATCAAACGTCCGGCTATCGCATCCTTTACGGATGGGTAATCGCCGCGCTGATATTCGTAGATATAGTCGCCCAAATGCAGAGCGATGTCGAAGTCGCCGGTTTGGGCTGCATGCGCATAGGCGTTGAACCAGCCAAAAGGCATGTTCGAGCAAGAGAAGACTGCCATCCGGTACCGCTTGATACCTTTGGTCGGCAACGTTCGTGTGCGCCCGATGGGGGATATGCTGCCATCGGGCGCGACGAAGCGGTAATAGTATGCGCGCCCCGGCTTCAGGCCGCGCAGGATGGTTTTGGCAGTATAGTCGCGATCCGGCGTAGCGACGGCTTCTGCCCCCGCGACGATTTTCCGGAAAGTGGCGGTTTCGCTGATTTCTGCCTTCAATCTGGTTTCGGCAAGGTCGGACACAAAACGCGTCCACAATAGGATCGAATTTTGCGAGGGCTCACCGCTAGCTACGCCATGGCTGAAACCCTTGGTGAGCGCCGCCTGCATTGCCGCCATGGCGCCGCCAGGCAAGCTGAGCGCGCCCAGCCCGAAGGCGCCAGTTTTGAGCAAAAGGCGGCGGTCGATCGGAGCAGTCATTCGGTTATCCCAACATACCAAGGAAGAGCAGAATCGAAGCGAACAATATCAGCACCATCCAGATGAAGAATGACAGGATAATTAAACGGATCAGCGCCCCCGGTCGTGTCAACGAATAGGCGTGGCGCAACTGTTTATAGAGGTGCAGCGGCGGTATCAGGACGAATGCAAGCCCCAAAGCGTTCTCGGACACACCAAGCTTGCCCAAAATCGCGAAAATCAGGAACAGCAGGCACATGAACGAAATCGAATAAGTGGTGAACACCGCGTGGTCGTAAAATGGATGACCACGTACGCCCAACGTCGCCAGCCACACAAAAGGCAATGACAGCGGGATCAGCAGCCAGGCGAATTTATATCCATTGGATTGCAGCTTGTAGAAAGCGAGGCTTGGGTTTGCGACCATCTTTTCACCGCCCTTGCGAACAGCATTGTCCAACCAGTCTATCCCCGTGACCGATCCTTCGATTACCGAAACCTTCGCACCGGATGGGGTGCTGTTGCGAATGTTGTTGTCGGGATAAAGTGGCTTGCCGGTTTGGGCGAAGGCTATTCCGTTTCGATCCGACTTCAAATCGTTCAATTTTGCCTGCAACCCCAGTTTGGCTGCTGGCGGAATCTTGACGTCGGCCAGCTTTGCTTCGGTTTCACGAATTTCTTTGTCGAGTTTCGCTGCTTCTGAATTGAAATCGCGCTGCACGGCGTCTGGAACGCTGCCTTCAGCGTTCGAAAAGGGGCCACCCGTAAAGCTGAACACGGCGAACATCAGGAAGATCGAAAACAGGAACAGCGCCATCGGCGAAACGAATTTTGCGCGCTCTCCATGGACATAGCGGCGCGTTAGCTCACCTGGTTTGAAGAGCAGCATCGGAAGCGTGCGCCACATCTTGCCATCGAAATGCAGCACCGAGTGGAGGATGTCGTGCCAGATCGCTGATAAGGTCCGGTGTACATGCGCTTTTTGACCGCAGGCGGAGCAAAACTGACCGTTCAAAACCGAACCGCAATTCAGGCAGTTTGTCGCGCCCACTGGCTGCGCATTCCCATGCGCAGGTTCCACCGCCGCACCAAGCAAGGCCCCCTCGATTGCCGTTCCGGTTGCGTCCAATTCCCCTGACATATGAATGTTCTATCACTGCAACTGTCCACTGCAAAGCCAGCCTGTCAGTACAAATATTGCGGGCTTGCCTTTTGCACGCTTTTGGGCAGTTTAAACTGCATCGGGGAAGGGGGAGTTGCCATGCCAAGTTTGACCGCGCGTTTGATTGCGTCGCTGTTCCGGATGACGGGTTCGTTGCGCAAACGCTATTCGGATGGACCCGATTTCCTCAACAACATCGAACAGAGCCGGACGGAGCAGCAATATCCGGGTGCAAAGTTGCGCAAACGGGTCGACATTCGGGAAAGCGAATTCCAGGGGCGAAAAATCATCCGATTTGCTCCCAAGAATGGGAAAGCCACAGGCCAGCTGCTCTACTGGCATGGCGGTGGCTATGTATACCCAGCGGTCGATATCCACTGGCAGTTTCTGGCGCATATGGCCGATAAACATGGTATCGTCACCACAGCGCCACTCTATCCACTTGCGCCCGAGGCGTCAGCGAAAGACGCTGTTGCATGGGCCATGAACTTTTACCGCGAGTTCACGCCCGACCGCGCAGGTCCTTTCATCATGGGGGGCGATTCGGCCGGCGGTGGGCTTTGCGCTGCGGTTGTGCAGCAGGCCCGCGATGAAGGCCGCATCCTTCCCAAGGCGCTGATCCTGATCTGTCCATGGCTCGACATATCGGTTTCGCATCCTGACCAGCCTGCAATCGAACCGCGCGATTGCGTGCTGACGATTAACGGCGCGCGTGCAGCAGGGCGGCTCTATGCGAGAGATTTGCCGCTCGATGATCCAAGGGTCAGCCCGTTGTTTGGAAACTGGGATGGTTTGCCGCCGATCCTTTCTTTCGGTGGCGGGGACGACATCTTGCTTCCCGATGCACGCCGCTTGAAAGAAAAGCTGCCTGCGATCGAGTATATCGAAGAGGCAGTGATGATGCACGACTGGCCGATCTTCTTCTTGCGGGAAAGCCGGACGGCTCAGGCCCGGATGGCGAATTTCATTGCAGCGCATTATGGCGATTGAGCAACGCCGCTGCGGTTTGCTTCACGCTTGACCTAAAAATGCATTGCCGCTAAGGGCGCGCCTTCCTTGGGGTGGACTGCGATTCCCGCAACGCTTCAGGGAAAATCTACATAGGCTGAACATCATGTATCAGGCCGGGCGGATCAAAGGCTGAGCCTCCGTCGCAAAAACGGCTTGTGTATATGGAGTAACCGCTTGTCTTTTTAAGGTGAAGATATGCCGACTATTAACCAGCTGGTCCGTAAGGGCCGCACCCCGCAGAAGGCCAAGTCAAAGGTCCCTGCAATGGATCAGAACCCGCAAAAGCGTGGTGTCTGCACGCGTGTCTACACCACGACCCCGAAAAAGCCGAACTCAGCCCTGCGTAAGGTCGCCCGAGTGCGCCTGACCAACGGGTACGAGGTCATCAGCTACATTCCGGGTGAGGGCCACAACCTGCA
>JALREL010000051.1 GCA_023262005.1 Sphingorhabdus sp.
CTTCACCCTGCCCGAACCGATCATCCCGCCCGAAGCTGCACGCATCATGAGCCTGCGCGATGGCAGCGCAAAGATGAGCAAATCTGACCCTTCGGACATGAGCCGTATCAACCTCACCGACGATGCCGACACCATCATGCAGAAGGTGCGTAAGGCCAAGACCGACCCCGAACCGCTGCCGAGCGAGAAGGAAGGCCTGGCCGGACGGCCCGAGGCGGAAAATCTTGTCGGCATCTATGCCGCGCTTGAAGGCAGCAACGTGAACGCTGTGCTGCAGCAATTTGGCGGCCAGGGCTTTGGCGCTTTCAAGCCAGCGCTGGGTGAATTGATGGTTTCGCGCCTCGCGCCGATCGCTGAGCGGTTCAACGAATTGCGGCAGGATATCCCGGCGATCGACGCAGCCTTGCGCAAGGGTGCCGAACGGGCCACCGCGCTCGCCCAGCCCACACTCGACAAGGCATATCAGGCGCTGGGGCTTTTGCGTTAAACCGCCGTCTGCACGGGTTGCGCCGTTCAACCGCAGTTCAGCGCTTTTGCGATAGATATCCGCGCATGTCCGCCTATATTGGCGGAAACGGAGGTTTATCGTGATGAAGCGTAAGGCAATTTCCATTCTTGCTCCGGCCCTGATGCTGACGCTGGCCGCGTGCGCAACGCCGTTCAAGGCGGATGTTTCGCGTTTCCAGCAGATGCCGGCACCACAAGGGCAGACTTTTATCGTGAAGGCCGCTGATCCGGCGAATGAAGGCGGGATCGAATTCGGCCAATATGCCGCGATGGTTTCGGCCGAAATGACCAAAGCGGGCTATATCCCCGCTGCACCCGGCGCAGCCGCTGACTTCACGGTCAAGCTGGGTTACGGCATTGATGAAGGCAAGGAACGCACCGTCGTTTATGACGACCCCTTCTACGATCCGTTCTGGGGCTATGGCCGGTTTGGCTTCGGCCCCGGATATTACCGCCCCTATATCGTGCGCACCCCGCGCGGCGCGCGCTATGTCTATGGCTGGCACGATCCGTTCCTGTTCGGCCCCGGCTGGCGCGGCGGGTATGATGTGCGCAACTACACCGTCTATACCAGCGGTATCGACATGAAGATCGAACGCACCGCCACCGGCGAACGCCTGTTCGAAGGCAAGGCCGAGGCAAAATCGCGTTCGAACCGCCTGCCCTATCTGGTGCCCAACCTGGTGACTGCGATGTTCACCGGCTTCCCCGGCAACAGCGGTGAAACCGTGCGTATTTCGGTCGCGCCCGAAGAAGGCATGAAAAAGAAATAAGCTTTCCCGCTTGCAGGAAAAGGAAGAACCCCGCCTCAACCGGCGGGGTTTTTCGCATCAGACGCCGCAGCTCAAATCGGATTTGCCGTAACGGCCGCCCTCACCCGCGGCATTGCCGATTGCAGCGAAAAGGTCGGAGCTGGGAATGCTGCCATCGCGGCCAATCCGCAAACCTTTTGAGCGGAAGACTTCGATGACCCGCGACGCCGGTTCGGCAAAATAGACCGACTGCGATTCATAATGCTGTGCGATGGCGGTAACCGTCAGCCCTTCGAAATTGCGTTCCAGTTTCTGGAAGGTGCTGCGTCCCTCGATCGATGCAAGCGCCTTGGAGCGCGCTTCTTCGCTGGGATATTCCTTGTTTTCCAAAGCCTTGTAATTCGCCCTTACTCGGTTTCCGATCGTCGCGAACATGGCATCAAGTTCGGGGCCGAAGCTGCAAGTATTGGCGTTGAAGGCAATTGCAATCGGCTTGCCGCTGGCGAGTTTGGCGATGCGTTCGCCGCCCGCGATATAACCAACACCGCCTTTGGGCAGTTTCACCTCGACATAATCATTGGCCGTCAGCCCAACGAGCGTGATCGAAGTGCCTGCGGCAATGCGCTCTACCAAAGTTGAGGCGGGGTCGGGCTGGGCCCAGACATCCAAAGCCTCATTCGCGGTCCATTTCTTGTCATCGAGCATTTTGGAAAGCTCGGGCGGCTGGATTTCTGAGAGGTTGACCAAGGCGACGAAGCCTTTGCCATCGGCAAGTTCAAGCCAATCGCTGGTGCCATCTTCGCCAAGGATCACCTTGCCCGAAGCGCTTTCGCCACGCGGCAGCTTGCCCAACACAGTCGAGCCCTGCGTCGATGCCTTGTCGCGGATATTGGCCTCGAGCATGGCGTAATAGACTTTTGCCACTGCGGCCTCGGCCTCGACGGGTTGGTCGGCAACCCTATCTTCAAGCCCCGAACTTGCATCGTCGTGCAGGAAGATGAAGTAATAAGCGATAACCAGTGCAATCGCGCCAGCGACACCGCCGATCAGCAGCCAGTTGCTCTTTTTCGCAGGCGGGTGGCTCGCAGCCTTGGCCTTTGGCGATGCCGCGGAAACAGGAGCGCCGCATTCGCCGCAAAAGCGCGCACCCGCGTTCAGCGCCGCGCCGCATTGCAAGCAGAATTTGGACATTGGTGTCAGCCTCCCGATTCCTTATCTTTGCCTTGGAATAGCCGTTCGGCCATCCCAAGGAAAGCGGAAGGCGGGATAGTTACGCTTCGAGCTGGCGAAGCAAGGCGCGGACGTCGTTATCCATGTCATTATCCATCCGGCGCAGGTCTTCGACCAGACGGACGGCGTGGATCACGGTCGAATGGTCACGACCACCGAATTTGCGACCAATTTCCGGGTAGCTGCGCGGAGTCATTACCTTGGCGAGGTACATCGCCACCTGGCGCGGACGCACAACTGCGCGGGCACGGCGCTTTGACGACATTTCACTGCGGTCGATGCGATAATATTCGCAAACGGCGCGCTGGATTTCGTCGATCGTGATGCGGCGGCGGCACGCGCTGAGGATATCCTTCAGCTGTTCTTCGGCGAGCGTGCGGGTGATCGGCTTTCCGGTCAGTTGCGAATAAGCGATCAGCTTGTTCAGACCACCTTCGAGTTCGCGGACGTTGCGGCTGATCGTACGCGCAAGGAATTCGATCACATCCTCACCCACCTGCGTTTCGGGCATGTTGGCCAGACGCTGGTTGAGGATCGAACGGCGCAATTCCAGATCGGCCGGCTGGATATCGGCAACAAGGCCCATCGAAAGACGCGACAGGATACGCTGGTCAACGCCGTCCAGCGCTTGTGGTGCACGGTCAGCAGCCACGACAAGGCGCTTGCCTGCCCCAATGATGGCATCAACGGTGTGGAGGAACTCCTCCTGTGTCGAAACCTTGCCGATGATGAACTGGATGTCGTCGATCAGGAGGACATCGACCGCGCGCAAGCGGGCCTTGAACTCCATCACTTCCTTGCGGCGCATGGCGGAGACGAACTCCATCATGAACTTTTCAGCCGACATGTAGAGGATCTGCGCGTTCGGGTTCACCTCTGCATAGGCATGGCCGATGGCGTGCATCAGGTGGGTCTTGCCCTGGCCGGTTGCGGCCTGCAGATAGAGCGGATTGAACAGCGGACGTTCGGCAGCAGCGACACGTTCGGCAGCGCTGAGTGCGAGAGCATTGGTCTGGCCCTTGACGAAATTCGCAAAGGTCATCCGAGGATCGAGCTGGCTGCGCACCGGAAGTGCTTCGTCGACCGGAGCGGCCAGCGGACGTTCGGCAGCGGCTGCACCTTGCAGCATTTCGACACGAGCTGCACCCGGACGGGCGCGAATTTTCAGCTGGCGGACAGACGGATTGATGCTCGACCAGGCAAGACGGATGCGGTCTGCATAATGATCGGAAACCCAGCTTGCCGAGAAATCTGACGGGGTCAGCAGTTCCAATGTTCCGGTAAGTTCGCAGAAATCGCCAAGCGCAATGGACCTGATCCATTGTCCGTAGATTTGAGCCCCAAGATCCCGGCGCAACCGCGACGCCACATTTTGCCAATCAGATTCGAATGCGGAGCCCCCCATCGTTTCCTGCTCCGAACGCACGACTTTAAGCGTCACTTGCCACCCCTTTCACCCCAACCAGTAACGCACCCTGTTTTTGTTGCACATCTGCCTCCTGTCGGCTGACACAGTTCCACCGCTCTCCTGCATCTTCGTGCAGAAGCCCCTATTGCGTCATGCTAGATTGAGACAGGTGTGAGGTTAATCGCACGCTGCTGGAAAGTCCGTAGTAACCACGCAAAATTGAGTCGAGCAAGGGGCCGATTGCAAAAAAAGTGAAATAATTCGCATTGACTCGGCGCAAGCGCTGAAAATCCGTCGAATTTTTTTTATCGAATTGTTTTAATTGGATTTTTCAACTGCAACCCGTGTCAATAGGCCACGAATCGTGGATAAAGCTGGATTCGTTTGCACCACCCATCTGCGGGCAAAGAAAAGGCCCGCCGTTTCGGGCGGGCCATTAACTATATCATTGGTTCCGGTGACCTCTCGATCACCGAGGAAGCAATCAGCCGAGGGCCGAAACGCGCTTCGTGAGGCGGCTGAACTTGCGGGCAGCCATGTTCTTGTGGAGCACGCCCTTGGCAACGCCACGTGCGAGTTCCGGCTGGGCAGCCTTCAATGCTTCGGCAGCGGCGCCCTTGTCGCCAGCGGCGAGAGCAGCTTCGACCTTCTTGACGAAGGTGCGGATACGGCTGACGCGGTTGCCGTTAATTTCATTGCGGCGCGCATTGCGACGGATACGCTTACGAGCTTGCGGCGTATTTGCCATTTCAGTCCTCAAAAAATCAGATAGTTACGAGCCACCAAACCAGTGGTGTGGCCGATGAAGCGCCGCCCTTAGCCAGCCGCAACAGATTCGTCAACCGGAAATGCCCAGCTTTTGAGGCGGTACCGGCCCACTCCCCCACCCGACCACCCATAGTATATCCTGTTTGGGAGGTCGGGTGGGGGAGCGGGCTGGTGCCGTTCACTTCCAGCTTGGCTGAAACATGTTTAACGCTGGCATTTCGGGCAGAAAAAGGTCGAGCGCCCCGAATCGACACGGCGTTGGACTGTGCTACCGCAATGGCAGGATTCGCCCTCGCGACCATAAACAAGCCAATCCTTCGCGAAATAGCCCAGCTCTCCATCGGGTGCGGCGAAATCGCGCAGCGTCGATCCGCCCGCTTTGATGGCAGCGGCGAGCACATCCTTGATGGCGATCACCAGCTTTTCAACGCGCGGCCGGCTGATCTTTTGCGCCGGGGTCACCGGGGATATCCCCGCCATGTGCAACGCCTCGCACACATAGATGTTGCCAAGCCCCGCGACCACCGACTGGTTGAGCAGCATCGCCTTGATCGGTGCCTTGCGCCCCTGCAGCGCCGCGTGCAACACCTTGGCATCGAAATCGTCGGCCAGCGGCTCCGGCCCCATCGCGACAAAATGGCGGAATCCCTCCAATTCATCGCGACGCACGATATCGAGTGAGCCAAAGCGGCGATGGTCGTTAAGTGCAACCACCCTGCCCGCGCCGGTTTCCAATATGAAATGGTCGTGCTTTTCGATCTCTTCAGGATCGACCCGCCAACGGCCCGACATGCCCAGGTGGAAAATCAGCGTATCGTCGCGATCGGTGTGAATCAGCCCATATTTGGCGCGCCGGCCCAGTCCGGTTACCCGTGCACCGGTCAATCGCTGGCGCAGGTCGACCGGGATGGGCCAGCGCAGATCGGCGCGGCGCGGTTCGGCGCGGACGATCACTTCGCCTTCAAGCACGGCGCGCAGGCCGGCAACAGTGGTTTCGACTTCGGGTAATTCAGGCATAGCGAATCCGCTAGCGGCGAGCCCACCACTTGGCTAGAGGCCAGAAACATGACCGAGACCGTCTCCTTTGGCTATGAACAGGTTAGCCCCGAAGAAAAGACCCAGCGCGTGCGCGGAGTCTTTTCGAGTGTTGCCAGCAAATATGACGTCATGAACGACGCCATGTCAGGCGGGATGCACCGGCTGTGGAAGGATCATTTCGTCCGCCGCGTAAAGCCGCGCCCCGGTGAGGACATTCTCGATATGGCAGGCGGCACCGGCGACATCGCCTTTCGCCTCGAAAAGGCAGGTGCCAATGTCACCGTCAGCGATATCAACCCCGACATGCTGTCGGTCGGCATGGAACGCGCGGTCGAGCGCGGTATCGATACACTGGTGTGGAGCGAACAGAATGCGGAGAAGCTGACCTTCCCCGACCGGCATTTCGACGCATACACCATTGCCTTTGGCATAAGGAACGTCACCGACATTCCCGCCGCCCTGCGCGAGGCGCATCGTGTGCTGCGTTTTGGCGGACGCTTTTTCTGCCTTGAATTTTCGACCGTCGAGTGGCCGGGGCTTTCCAAGGCTTATGATATTTATTCGCACCATCTGCTGCCCAAGATGGGCAAAGTGATTGCAGGCGATGAAGACAGCTATCGCTACCTTGCCGAATCGATCCGCAAATTTCCGCCCATGCCGCAGTTCGAAGCGATGATCCGCGACGCCGGCTTCGTGCAGACCAAGGTCGAGCCGATTCTGGGCGGGCTGGTCGCGATCCACAGCGGCTGGAAGGTTTGATTCCCTCCTCATGACCCGTCCTGCGACGCATATCCTTCGCTTGCTCAAATGGGGCCGCATATTGGCGCGGCACGGGGCGCTGCGTGGGATCGAGAAGGATCGGAACACCCCGCCGCAGGTGAAGCGGTTGTGCCGCATTGCGCGATTGGGGACGATCCAGCCGAGAATTCCGGATTATGCCGGTGCCTTCCGCGAAATCGGCCCTGCCGCCATCAAGCTGGGGCAGACGCTCGCCACCCGCCCCGACCTGGTGGGTGAAGAGGCGGCACATAACTTGCTGACGCTGCAGGATTCACTGCCGCCCGAAAAGTTTGAGCGGATTTACGAAGAGATTGACCACAGCCTCAACAAACCTGCGGCAGAGCTGTTCGAACATATCGACCCTGAACCGGTCGGCGCGGCTTCGATCGCACAGGTGCACCGCGCGCGCACAACTGATGGGCGCGAGGTTGCGGTCAAGGTGCTGCGCCCGGGCATTCGCGAACAATTTGCCCGCGATATCGAAACTTATGAATGGGCCGCGGCGCATCTGGAAGCACTGGGCGGGGAAGCTGCGCGCCTGCGCCCTCAACTCGTTATCGCCAACCTTAAGCGCTGGACCTTGCGTGAGCTTGACCTGCGCCGCGAAGCTGCCTCTGCCTCAGAACTCAAGGAGGCGATGGCCGCTGTCGAGGGATACCATATCCCCGCGATCGATTGGGATCGCACCTCGGGCCGGGTGATGACGCTCGAATGGGTCGATGGCATCAAGATTTCCGATGTCGAGGCGCTCAAGGCAGCAGGGCATGATACGCACAAGCTCGCCGAACGGCTGGTGCTCACCTTCCTGCGCCAAGCGATTTCCGAAGGCTTTTTCCACGCCGACATGCACCAGGGCAATTTGTTCGTGCGGCCCGATGGCAGCATCGTTGCGATCGATTTCGGCATCATGGGCCGGATCAACCGGCAGGCGCGTTTGTGGCTGGCGGAAATTCTCTACGGCCTGACGACGGGCAATTACCGCCGCGTCGCCGAAATCCATTTCGAAGCGCAATATGTGCCCGATTACCACAATGTCGATGAATTC
>JALREL010000069.1 GCA_023262005.1 Sphingorhabdus sp.
AACCAACTTCAGAGTTTTAAACCCCGAGTCGAATTTCATGGCCTTGCTGCAAATTGCCGAACCCGGCGCTAGTCCGTTACCGCACCAGACACGTCACGCGATCGGTATCGATCTGGGCACGACCAATTCCCTGGTGGCCAGTGTGCGCTCCGGTATGGCGCACGTCATGAACGATGTTGAGGGCCGGGCTCTGGTACCGTCCGTTGTCCGTTACATGGAAGATGGGTCGGTGCTGGTTGGTTACGATGCACTGAAGGCCATTGCTAAAGACCCGAAGAATACGGTGGCTTCGGTCAAGCGCCTGATGGGTCGAGGCTACAGCGATATCGAACATCGGGAAAATCTGCCGTTGGATCTGGTCGATGTTCCCGGTATGGTGAGTGTGAAGACCCGCCAGGGTGTGAAGACCCCGGTGGAAGTATCGGCCGAGATTCTTCGCGTTCTGAATGATCGGGCCCGGCAGACCTTGAAGCAGGATATCGTCGGCGCCGTGATCACGGTGCCGGCTTATTTTGATGACGCGCAGCGCCAGGCAACCAAGGATGCCGGCCAGATTGCAGGTCTTGAAGTGCTGCGCATCATCAACGAGCCGACCGCGGCAGCGCTGGCCTATGGCCTCGACAAGGATGAGAACAAGACCATCGCGGTCTATGACCTTGGTGGCGGTACCTTCGACATCTCGATCCTCGAAGTGGGTGACGGCGTGTTCGAAGTGAAGTCGACCAACGGTGACACCTTCTTGGGCGGTGAAGATTTCGACAGCAAGCTTGTCGAATTCCTCGCAGCCGATTTCCAGAAGGCCGAAGGTATTGACCTGACCAAGGATAAGCTCGCGCTGCAGCGCCTTAAGGAAGCTGCGGAAAAGGCGAAGATCGAACTTTCCTCGGCGCAGACGACCGAAGTCAACCTGCCGTTTATCACGGCTGACCAGAACGGTCCGAAGCACCTCGTCAAGAATATCAGCCGCGCTGACCTTGAAAAGCTGGTCGACGACCTGATCAAGCGCACGCTCGACCCTTGCAAAAAGGCGCTTGCTGACGCTGGCCTCAAGGCCGATGCGATCGACGAAGTCGTGATGGTCGGCGGTATGACCCGCATGCCCAAGGTCCGTGAAGTCGTGAAGGGCTTTTTCGGCAAGGAACCGCATGTCGGCGTGAACCCTGACGAAGTCGTTGCCATGGGCGCTGCCATTCAGGCGGGCGTGCTGCAGGGCGACGTCAAGGACGTGCTGTTGCTCGACGTGACCCCGCTGTCGCTGGGCATCGAAACGCTGGGCGGCGTATTCACCCGCATGATCGACCGCAACACGACGATCCCGACCAAGAAGAGCCAGGTCTATTCGACCGCGGAAGACAACCAGAATGCGGTTACCATCCGCGTCTTCCAGGGCGAGCGCGAAATGGCTGCAGACAACAAGCTGCTCGGCCAGTTCAACCTCGAAAACATCCCGCCCGCGCCGCGCGGCATGCCGCAGATCGAAGTGACCTTTGATATCGACGCCAACGGCCTTGTCAGCGTGACTGCCAAGGACAAGGGCACCGGCAAGGAACAGCAGATCAAGATCCAGGCTTCGGGCGGTCTGTCCGATGCTGACATCGAACAGATGGTCAAGGATGCTGAGCAGTTTGCCGAAGAAGACAAGAAGCGCCGCGAGGCAGCTGAGGCGAAGAACAACGCCGAAAGCCTTGTCCACACGACCGAGAAGCAGCTCGAAGAGCATGGTTCGAAGATCGATGCTGGGCTGAAGTCTGAAATCGAGGCTGCGCTTGCTGAAACCAAGACAGCCATCGAGAGTGGCGATGCTGAAGCGATGAAGGAAAAGTCGAACGCCCTTGCCCAATCGGCGATGAAGATGGGCCAGGCGATTTACGAACAGGAGCAGGCGGCAGGTGCCTCTGCTGCGCCTTCGGAAGAAGCCCCGGCGGATGACAATGTTGTCGATGCCGAATTCTCCGAAGTCGACGAAGACAAGAAAGACTGATGATTACCGGTGGCCGTCACACCCGCACGCAGCGGGGTGACGGCTGCACGATGGAGGGACATCGGTCGTGAGCCTCGACATAGATTATTACGAATTGCTCGAATGCGAGCGGACGGCGGATGAAAAGACGCTGAAATCCGCTTATCGCCGCATGGCGATGCAATATCACCCGGATCGCAACCCCGGCGATGCCGACGCTGAAGCACGTTTCAAGGCGATCAACGAAGCCTATGAAGTGCTGAAAGATCCGCAGAAAAGGGCAGCCTATGACCAATATGGCAAGGCTGCGTTTGAAAATGGCGGGATGGGCGGACGTGGCCAAGGCGGCGGTTTCAGCGATTTCTCCGACATTTTCGAAAGCTTTTTCGGCGATGCCTTTGGCGGCGGTCGGCAACGCGGGCCAGTGCGTGGTGCCGACCTGCGCTATGATTTGGAAATCAGCCTAGAAGACGCGTTTCACGGACGCACCACCGAAATCGCGATCGATGTCGCCGCGAAATGCGACGATTGCGATGGCAGCGGTGCCAAGCCTGGAACAGGCTCTCGCCGATGCAATTTGTGTGGCGGGCACGGCAAGGTGCGCGCGCAGCAAGGCTTTTTCGTTGTCGAACGGACCTGCCCGACCTGCCATGGACGCGGCGAAGTCATCGAGGATCCATGCCGCAAATGCGGCGGCGAAGGCCGCGTCGATGTGCGGCAGAAAATCGAAGTCACCATCCCGCCCGGCGTCGATGAAGGCACCCGCATACGCGTGGCCGGCAAGGGCGAGGCTGGGCCGAATGGCGCGCCTGCTGGCGACCTTTACATCTTCATGCATATCGCGCGGCACAAGGTGTTCGAACGCGACGGAACAACTTTGTTCTGCCGCGCACCGATCAGCTTCACGACCGCAGCCTTGGGTGGGGAGATCGAAATCCCCGGGCCCGATGGCAGCAAGCATGAAGTGACCATTCCCGAGGGCATCCAGTCGGGCAAGCAGTTGCGCGTGCGCGGGGCTGGTATGCCGGTGCTGCAAGGCCGCGGCAGGGGTGACCTTGTCATCCAGATCGATGTCGAAACGCCCACGCGACTGTCCGCGCGGCAAAAGGAATTGCTGCGCGAATTTCGCGAAACCGAGACCGGCGAAGAATGCCCGCAATCGCGTGGTTTCTTCGACAAGGTCAAGGAATTCTGGGACGATCTCACCGAGTAAAATCTGCGGCAGCCGCCAAGACTCGCCCAATGCCCGATGGTATGTGCATCGGGCAGGAGCGAGTCGATTGTGGGCAACGATTCCAGCAGGCGCGAATTCTTAAGACTGGCCAGCTTCGGCATGGCCATGTCGACCTGTGCGTCGGGAGCGCTGGCCAGCGACAGCAAATTGTTCGGTGTGCCACTGCCAAAGCAGGTGCTCAATTTCATCCCGCGAAAGCCCCTAAACTATATCCAGTTCGCCGAGGCGGTGGTGGAACTGGAAAATGAAGCCGACCATCGCGGGCTACCCGGCTCACCGCTCGAAATTGGCAAGGCCCAATCGCTCGTTGATCTGGCGGAGGCCCTTTACCAGTTCGCCATGCCGCGGTTGGTCGCGCTGATCGATCGCAGCGAATCGATCGACCCTGATTTCGCCGACCGGGCAGGTGAGCTGCTGGCCGAGTTGCATCAAAGCCAGCACGAATTACCGGCGGCGCTAACCAGCGGGCAAACGGGTCTGGGCAGATTGCTCGCGCCCATGCGACGCGAAAGATATCTGGTGGAGCCTGAGCCGGCGCAAGGCGGCATCATATTCGTTCCAGGCGCTCCTCCAGTCGGTGATGTACAAATGCCCGCCACGTCATCATCGAACGGACAAGACAAAGCGGAGGAGGCGGACGTCCCAATCAGCCGGTCGCGCGACTTTACCGCGCTTAAGCCGGAATATGCCCGGTTGTTTCGAAAGCTGGCGGTGCGCCCGCAATTTCAGGAAAGTGTCGATTGGCACCTTGCACTTATCCGCAAATCACGCGCGCGTTATGAAAAGGTGGAGGCGCAAACCGGGGTTCCCTGGCATTTCGTTGCAGTAACCCACGGGCTGGAAGCGAGTTTCAATTTCCGCGCGCATTTCCACAATGGCGATTTCCCGCTGACCGCGCGCACACGGCAAGTCCCCGCTGGCCGTCCCACAAGATGGCTACCGCCCTCAGATTGGGAATCAAGCGCGCAGGATGCATTGCGGCTGCTGGGCTACACCAACCAAAGCGATTGGACCCTTGAACGCACCCTCTTCCGGTTGGAGGCCTATAATGGGCTGGGTTATCGCTTACTGGGTGTACCGACCCCCTATTTGTGGAGTTTTTCGAACCATTATGAACGCGGCAAGTTCGTTTCCGATGGCAAGTTCAACGCATCTGCACGCTCACAGCAATGCGGCGCGGCGGTATTGCTGAAACTCCTCGCCGATGCAGGCGATATCAGGCTAGAAAGCGCAGCATGACTCGCGATTGAGGAGTGCGACATGTTCAAACAGGTTTCGATGGCTGCAGCGATGGCAGCTTGCTTGGCCGCGCCGGCAGCGGCGCAGCAGGATTTCAGCAAGGTTGAGGTGAAGGCCGAAAATCTGGCACCCGGCGTTTCGGTGCTGTTCGGCGCAGGCGGCAATATTGGCGTTTCACATGGTGAAGACGGTACCGTGTTGATTGATGACCAGTTTGCGCCGTTGACCCCCAAGATCCAGGCAGCGGTTGCAGCGCTGGGTGCAAGCCCGGTCAAATTCCTGATCAACACCCACTGGCATGGGGACCATAGCGGCGGGAACGAGAATTTCGGGAAGGCCGGCGCCGTGATCATGGCGCATGACAATGTCCGCGTGCGCATGGCGACCGACCAGAAAACACCTTTTGGCGAGGTCAAGGCGAGCCCCAAGGTGGCACTGCCCGTTATCACTTATGCCGAAGGGCTGAAGCTGCACCTCAATGGCGAAGAAGTTCGCGTCATATCGGTTCCGCCCGCGCACACCGATGGAGACAGCGTCGTCCACTGGACCAAATCGAACGTCATCCATATGGGCGACCTCTTCTTCCACAAGATGAGCTATCCCTTTGTCGATCGCAGCAGCGGCGGCGACGTGCGCGGCGTAATCGCGGCGGCGGACAAGGTGTTGGCCATGGCGAATGACCAGACCAAGATCATCCCCGGCCATGGCGCAGTTGCCAGCAAGGCCGACTTGCAGGCCTATCGCGACATGCTGGTGGCGATTGTCGGCAAGATCGAGGCAGCGGTAAAAGCGGGCAAATCGCTTGAAGAAGTGAAAGCGATGAAACCGGCGGACGGTTTTGGTGTGAATCCCAGCGGTTTCATCACCGCCGACCGGTTTGTTGAGATGGTCTATGGGACTTTCAAGCAATAAGCGGGAGAGACAAACCGTAGCCCTGAGCATGTCGAAGGGCACCTATCGGCGTTAGCTTAAACATCGGGGCGTGCTTCGACAAGCTCAGCACTACGGTGCAATAGTGCTGATTTCCGCACGCAACTCTTCGATCAGCGGCTGGATGCGTTTCAGTCTGGGGGCTTCGGCCTCCAGTACAGCTTCGAACGCCTTCTTTTTCAGCGCCAAGACCTCGGCCTGCTCGGCCGATAGAGTACCGGGCATCGAGGAAAGGACGATATCGACCAACCGGTCGATGCCGTGCAGGCGGCCCCACAGATAGTCGTTCTCGCGATAGCTGCGGCTGAAGAAGGCACCGAAATTGTTGAACTCGATGCCCTTGAGCGTGGCAGCGGCTCCGCCCTTGCGGATCGTTGTGGCATCATCGGGGGAAATGCGGTCGACCTTGATCGGGTCGAATTCGTCCAGCCCTTCGCCCTGTAGCAAGGGCAGGGTTGCAATGTCGTAAAGGATATAACCCAGATAACCCATCAGGATGGAGCGGGTCGCTGCATCGGGGACATTGGCGAGCGCAGCATTGAGCGCGGCGTCGGTTGCTGCGTCGGCGGCCTCCAGATTGCGTCGCGCCGCCAGCATGTCTAGCAATGCGCCAGGGTTATCGACGCCATGGCGAACGGCCTCTGCCACATCGACGCCCAGATATTCGGCGGTTTCAACCTCAAGGAAATGGGCGAGCGAGGCATAAATGGCTTGCCGCAACCGGTCTGCAACTGCCACGGGAACGTCGGCCAACACCTCAACATCCTCGGCCAGTTTGCGGGCGATGAAGCGCAGACGACGAATGCGGAAGCGCACATCCTGTTCACGGAAAAAGCGCATCGATGCAGCGGCCATGACCTTGCCCTTGGGACCTGTAATGCGGTCCAGCCCGCGGCGGCAAATTTCGCCCCACAGCGCGGCGCGCAACTGGCGGCAATGGTCTGGCGCGGCATCGGGACAGACCCTGCGCGCGGTGGCGATGATCTCATCAAGCAAGCCCGTCATCCGCAGATGGGCATAAGCGGGATAGCTATAGCCTGTTGCCAGTGCCGATTTTTCGAGCATCGTCAGCCGCCATTTGTGCAGGCGCTGCGGTGTGGGCTTGGTCAAGAACCATGTCTTGCCGAGCATCGTCTCAATCATATGCTCGACTTCGACCTCCAGATGGTCGGTGATTTCGCGCATCCGCGCAATGCGTTCGGAACGCGTTTCGATGGCATTCAGGCTGTCGCGGATTGGTTGTTCGCGCGGGATATCGGATGATGCACCAAAAATTGTTGCGAAAAAGCCGGGTGCCTTGCGCGGGCCATCGGCGGCGCGATTTCGTCCGCGCACACGGAAACTGGGCAGGCCGGGTTTGGGATCGATATAGACGAAGCGGCGGTCGACTTCGCGCCGCGCAGGCCGGTTGCGCAGCGCTCCAATCGCCTGTGCGAAAGGCGCATTGGCGAGCACCGAACCATCAATCAGGAAGCTGTCTTCGATCGTTCCGGCTTCAAACTGTTGCGGCAATATGCGTTTCAGGAATGCGTCGCGATCATTCCATGCAATCGAACGAGCCAACAGCAAGCCATCGAGTTCACTCACGTTAAAGGGTGGAAAAGCCCCCGGAAAGCTTGCGGTCGCGCGCGCTGCAAAGACCAGCTCGGCATGCGGCGCAAGGTAACCCGCATTCTGCCCGCGGGTCGAAAAACCGATGGTGATGCGGTGTTCGGTCTCGCTGACGTCTGATGGGCTGTTAAGGCGCAATTTCTCGCGATGGCCGTGGAAATCAGTGACGGTAACGAACAGGTCGAGCGGCTGCCCGGCGGGCAATAACGGCCGCGTGACGCCTTGCTGCTTCATGGCTTGTAGCGCGTCGAGCAGCTGCGCGGAAAATCCGGTGCCGCCAAATGGTGGCTGGAACCATCGGGCGCGGACAAAGCCTGACAGCTTGGTGGCTACTTCGTCTTGCGCTTCGCTTGAAACGGTTTGCTCGACAGCTCCACCCCGCCTGCGCAACACGGCCCAAGCAATCGGTGCAGCCCAGAATTTGGAAAATCGAGACAGTGGGCGCGCATCGGGATCGAGCAGCACCTCGACATCGGCATTTTGCAGCCAAAGGTCGGTCAACGGTTCGAGCGATTGCCCGGTAACCACTGCCTGCGAAAGAAAAACTCCGTTGATCCCGCCCGCGCTGGCCCCGGCGATGATATCGGTCAGTACACGCAGCTTGGTTCCGGATTTCGCCTCGATGAGCTGTAGCAGTTCGCGATACACATCCTCGCTGCCGCCGCCTGCCGGCTGGTCTTCGAGGTATGCCCTGCTGGCGCGCACAAGGTGCCAGATTTCGCGCGTGATGCCGTGCATGTAGACCGCAAGGCTCACCCCGCCATAGCAGATAAGGGCCAGCCGAAGTTCCTTCTCGCGCATAGCCAAGATGTGGCAGCGCGGGGCAGGGGGTGCAAGCCTTTGTCTCCAACCCGGTTTGATCGCATGCCGGGATGTTCGAACGGCTACAGGTGTTTTAGCAGTTGCGGGATTTAATCGATCGGTTAAATCGAATCGTGAGGAGAGTGAGGCGCTGTTCAAAGCAAGCCTCACTCCAAGCAGATTAGGGGAGAAATTATGAACGTATCTGAAGCCGTTGCCACTCGTCGTTCCATCCGGTCATTCCTGGACAAGCCCGTGCCGTTCGAAGTCATCCAGCGCATCCTGGAAAAGGCGCGCATGGCGCCATCGGGCTGCAACTTCCAGCCATGGGAAGCGCAGGTTCTGACGGGTGCGCCGCTGAAGGCGCTGCAGGAACGGCTGATGGCTGCGCAGCCTGATGATCCGATGGACTATGATTTTTCCGAACCCGGCAAGTACGACAAATATAAGGCACGGCTACAGGCCGTAGGCGCTGCCATGTATGGCGCGATGGCAATTGCCCGAGACGATGGCAAACAGCGTGCCGATTTTGTCCAGTCAAACCTCGTTTCCTTCGGTGCGCCGGTGCTGCTGCTCTGCCACTTCCCCAAATTCATGAAGGAAGCTCAATGGTCCGACACGGGCATGTGGTTGCAGACGATCATGCTGCTTTGCCGTGAGGAAGGCCTCGATACCTGCCCGCAGGAATATATGGGCATGTATGGCAAGACGATCAAAGACCAGTTGGGGCTTGGTGAAGATGTGCTCCTCTTCTGCGGCCTTGCCATCGGCTATCGCGACGAAAGCGACTCGGTGAATGGATTCCTGCGCGAACGCGTGCCTTTGGACGAGCAGATCACCTTCCACGGCTTTTGATATTTACGCTGGTGTTCCACCTATGTTCTGATACATAGGTGGGCATGGCGAAACCCAAAAAGCGATTTGTCTGTCAGGAATGCGGCACCGTCGCGCCGCGCTGGCAGGGGCAGTGCGAAGATTGCGGTGCGTGGAACAGCCTGGTCGAAGAGGCTGGCGCGACCGTATTCGAGCTGAAACATCATCTGCAAAATGGCGGGCGCGATGTCGGGCTGGTCGGGCTCGACAGCGATATCAAGCTGCCCGATCGGGCCTCGACCGGAATCGCTGAGTTTGATCGCGCCTTAGGCGGCGGCCTTGTGGCCGGATCGGCGACATTGCTGGGCGGCGATCCGGGGATCGGCAAATCGACCTTGCTGCTGCAAACCGCGTCCAACCTTGCGAAGCGCGGGCTCGACGTCGCCTATATTTCGGGTGAGGAGGCGGTCGATCAGGTACGGCTGCGCGCGCGGCGGCTGGGGCTGGGCGATGCGCCGGTGCAACTGGCGGCGGCCACATCGGTGCGCGATATCCTGACCAC
Source organism: Sphingorhabdus sp. (assembly GCA_023262005.1). Taxonomy (GTDB): domain Bacteria; phylum Pseudomonadota; class Alphaproteobacteria; order Sphingomonadales; family Sphingomonadaceae; genus Sphingorhabdus_B; species Sphingorhabdus_B buctiana. The sequence goes on from JALREL010000069.1 coordinate 9,151, forward strand.
GCTTGGCGGGGCAAAGCCGCCCGCCTTGCTCATCATCGATTCGATCCAGACGATGCACAGCGACCTCATTGAAGGCGCGCCGGGAACGGTGAGCCAGGTGCGTGCCTCGGCGCAAGAACTGATCCGTTTTGCCAAGGAACGCGGCACTGCTTTGGTGCTGGTGGGCCATGTCACCAAGGATGGCAGCATTGCAGGCCCGCGCGTGCTTGAGCATATGGTCGATACCGTGCTCGCTTTTGAAGGCGAACGCAGCCACCAATATCGCATTCTGCGCGCCAACAAGAACCGCTTTGGCGGCACCGACGAGATTGGCGTTTTTGCGATGGCCGACAGCGGCCTTGCCGAAGTTGGTAACCCCAGCGCGCTGTTTTTGACCGATCGGGCAGAGCAGGTGACCGGGGCGACAGTTTTTCCCGCACTCGAAGGCACGCGGCCGGTGCTCGTTGAAATCCAGGCACTCACCGTGCGACTGTCGAGCGGGGCCACGCCCCGCCGCGCGGTTGTCGGCTGGGATAGCGGGCGACTGGCGATGATCCTCGCGGTGCTTGAGGCGCGGTGCGGGCTCAGTTTTTCGACGGCAGAGGTCTATCTCAACATTTCGGGTGGCTATCGTATCTCCGATCCCGCGGCGGACCTTGCGGTGGCCGCGGCGCTGGTATCTGCGCTGGCCGAGCGTCCGCTGCCTTCCGACGCCGTGCTGTTCGGCGAAGTTTCGCTGTCAGGCGAAGTCCGTCCGGTGGCGCATGCCGGGCTGCGTCTGAAAGAGGCGGCAAAGCTCGGTTTCCAGCGCGCGTTGGTGCCGCCGTCGGTTCAGGATACGGGCGGAATGGAACTCAAGCAGTTCCGCACGCTTGCCAATCTCGTTGACCATATACTCGGGCGGGACTAACCAAGCGGCATGACCGCTTTCGACATCATTGTGCTGTTCCTGATCGGCTCGGGCGCGATCTTCGGCTTCATGCGCGGTTTTACGCAAGAGGTTTTGCTCCTCTTGGTCTGGTTCCTGATTGTTATTGCCATCAAGTTCCTGCACGCGCCGGCAACCGAATGGCTTTATGGTCCCGTAGGAACCGAAGCTGGCGCCGCGGTGCTGGCTTTCATTGCAGTGGGCGTAATCACATATTCCCTGGGCCGCTGGGCCGCCGCGAAGATCGGAGAAAAAAGCCGAAAATCCGTGCTTGGGCCGTTTGATCGTGTCCTCGGCTTCGGATTTGGTGCTGTCAAAGGCTTGATCGGATCGACCTTGCTCTTCCTGCTTCTCGTGCTGCTTTACGATGTCGCTTATGGCAGTGCATCGAAGCGCCCCGACTGGATGACCAAGTCGCGCACCTATCCGCTGCTCAATGCGTCGGGTGATGCCTTGTCGTCCTTCATTCGCGAACGGCAGCAAGATGCGACCGGCGAGGGTGAAAATGTCGGCTGAAATGGCCGCGCCTTCGATGTCGAAAAAGCCTGAACTTTACACCAAAGACATGTTGCGGCTCGCCGCAAGCCTTCCGCACAACGACCGGCTGGAAAACCCGCAAGCCAGCGCCAGCAAGCGCTCGCCTGTTTGCGGCAGCGAGATGACGGTGGATCTACGCTGTGATGGAGGAGGAGCCATCACAGAACTCGCTTTTCGCGGGCGAGCGTGCGCCATGGGGCAAGCATCTGCAGCTTTGTTGCGGCAGTTGGGGATCGGCAGCAAGCAGAGTGCGATTGCAGCGACGCGCGCTGGACTGGCATCGGCGCTATCTGGTGAGGGTGAGTTTGACGGGCTTGGGCCCGAACTTGCGGTGTTCCAGTCTGCACGCGCGCATCCTGCACGTCATGCCGCGATCTTGCTTCCCTTCGACGCCCTGATCGCTGCACTGGATGAGATAGGCTGATGGAAGAGGGGCACCATTTCCTCGCCGATATATTGACAATGGGTGCGCTGCTGCTCGGCGCGGCGCTGGTTTCGGTGTTGATTTTTCGCAAGCTCGGCCTTGGCGCCGTGCTTGGCTATCTTGTTGCCGGGATAATCATCGGCCCTGATGGATTGGGGCTGACCGGCGATCCCGAAACGATCCTGAGTTTTGCCGAAGTCGGCATCATCCTGCTGCTATTCCTTGTCGGGCTCGAACTGTCGCCATCGCAACTATGGTTCATGCGGCGCGACATATTGCTGTTCGGGCCGCTGCAGGTGGCGCTGTGCGGGCTTGCGATGTTCGCGATCATATATTCGGTGCTGCCGTTCAGTTGGGAAGCGGCATTGGTTCTGGGCCTGCCCTTGGGGCTCAGTTCAACCGCGCAGGTCCTGCCGCTGCTGCAATCGCGTGGGCGCCTGAAGACCGATTATGGTGAGAAAAGCTTCGCCATCCTGCTGTTTCAGGACATTTCGATCGTTCCCTTGCTGACCATTGTCGCTGCCCTGTCGCGCGCACCGGCACCCGAAGGCGCGCCGAGCGGGCTGACGCTCGCCATTTATGCGGTGCTCGCCATTGTCGGATTGATCCTTGCCGGCCGCTATATCCTCTCGCCCTTGCTGCGCCTCGTCGGCCGGGTTTCGGAGCGCGAATTGTTCATCGTGACCGGGCTGTTCGCGGTCTGCGCCAGCGCGGCGTTGATGCAATCGATCGGCGTTTCGGCGGCATTGGGTGCCTTTGTCGCGGGCGTGATGCTGGCCGAATCGCCCTATCGGCACGAGCTGGAAGCGGACATCGACCCGTTCCGTTCGATCCTGCTGGGCTTGTTCTTCCTTGCTGTTGGCATGATGCTCGATCTCAATGTCATCGTTGAACAGCCGCTGTTGATATTCGGGCTGGCAGCCGCCTTGGTACTTGTGAAGACCGCGATCATGTTTGGGCTGGGTCGCCTTTTCGGCCTCAACAGCAGGGCGGCGATGATCATGGCCCTGCTGCTCAGCCAAGGGGGTGAATTCGGCTTTGTGCTGTTCGCAGCGTCGCAATCGGCGTTGTTGATTGAGCCGGAGGCGGCAAGTCTTTTCGGTGCGGTGGTCACCCTGTCTATGGCAACCACGCCCTTCCTGATGATTCTGGCCGGCAGGCTGGCGGCGCACAAATTGCCGGTCGATGTGAAGCTTGACGATCCGGGTTTGGCGGAACAGGCCAGCGTGATCATCGTCGGCCATGGCCGTTTCGGCCAGACGGTAGGGCAGATCATGCAGGCTGCGGGGCTTTCAATCACCATCATCGATATCAAGCCGGAGCAGATCGATGTTTCGGGCGAATTTGGCCGCAAGGTTTTCTATGGCGATGGCACACGGATTGACCTCCTCCACCGTGCCGGAGCGGATGAGGCGGATGCCATCCTCTTCTGCATGGACGACCGATCGGTCGATGCCGAAAGCCTGATGCCGGTTCGCGAGACTTTCCCCAACGCGCGGCTCTTTGTCCGGGCTTTCGATCGTCGCCAGATGCTCGAACTGATGCCGACAGAGAATATCAGCATCGTTCGCGAAGTATTTGAATCTTCGGTACATATGGCAAATGAGGCCCTGACACAGCTCGATGTCAGTGACGATGTGCGGGAGAAGGCGATTGCCGAATTCCGCCGCCGTGACATCCAGCGGCTGACAGCGCAATTCAAGACCGGGAACCTGCGCGCCGGATCACGCCACAGCTTTGGCGTTACCGATTCCGATGATTTCTATCTCGATGAAGGTTAGCGACTACGTTCTTCGTTGAGGAAAGCAGCGACGTCGGACAGGTCGACATCCTTCGCAAGGAAAGTCTTACCGATCCCATTGGCCAGCAGAAAGGGCAGCGTGCCGCCGCTCTTTTTCTTGTCGTGCAGCATATGTTCGACGAGCTTCTCGCCGCTGGTATCGACATGCGCGGCGCTTAAGCTAGTCGGCAATCCGCCTTTCTCGAGATGAGCTGAAACGCGTTCCGCATCACTCGTGGGGCAATGGCCGCGACGAACGGAATAGCGGAAAGCAAGCGCCATCCCTGCTGCGACGCCTTCACCGTGCAAGAGCAGGTCGGAATATCCTGTCTCCGCTTCGAGCGCATGGCCGAAGGTGTGGCCAAGATTGAGGAGCACGCGTGTGCCGGTCAGTTCCTTTTCATCGGCAGCCACGATGCGCGCCTTGGCCTCTACCGAACGTGCGATGGCGTGGCGGCGTGCATCGGGATCGCCAGCCATGAAGGCATCGATATTGTTTTCGCACCAGTCGAAGAGATCGGGCGCATCAATCAGGCCGTATTTCACCACCTCGGCATAGCCTGCACCCAATTCGCGGCGTGGCAACGTGTCGAGCACGTCGGGATCAATCAATACCAGCGATGGCTGGTGGAATGCGCCAACAAGATTCTTGCCAGCGGCACTGTTGATTGCGGTCTTGCCCCCCACGCTGCTGTCGACCTGTGAGAGCAGGGTTGTCGGCACCTGCACGAAATGGCAGCCGCGTTTGACGATATGCGCCGCAAAACCGGTGATATCGCCGACAACGCCGCCGCCGAGCGCGACGATATGGTCGCTGCGTTCGACATGCTCCGAAAGCAACCAGTCAACCAGCCGTTCCAGCTCAGGCCAGCTTTTTGCGCCTTCGCCCGAAGGCAGAAGATGCGCTGCATAGCCAATCCCGGCTTGCTGCAGGGAAGCCGCGAATTGGGGCAGCACATGCTGACCAACTTGGGTGTCGGTAACGATCAGCAGCCGGCCGCCACGCGCATAAGGGGCAAGCATTTCGCCAGCCTGCGCCAGCAAGCCTTGCCCAATCAGCACGTCGTAAGGCCGCCCTTCGAGACCGACTGTAATCCTGTCCATCAGGCCAATGCCTCCAATATCTGGTTCACGGTGCGGGCATGCGGCCCGGAATCGCTGCGGACGTGGATATCCGCTTCCTGGTAAAAGGGGGTGCGCTTTTCCGATAGCTCGGTCAGCACCTGTCGGGGGTCCTTACCGACGAGCAACGGCCGGTGGTTCCTGCGCGATACACGATCGACGAGCACATCAAGATCTGCATCGATCCATACAGAACGGCATTTCTCCTTGATAAGCCCGCGCGTCTCATCGTTGATGAACGCACCGCCGCCTGTCGCAATCACCTTGGGCCCTTCGGCAATCAGGCGGCCGATGACGCGCCTTTCGCCGTCGCGAAAACCCGGTTCGCCAAAGCGTTCGAATATTTCGGAAATCGGCATGCCTGCAGCTTTTTCGATTTCCTCATCCGAATCGACAAATTCAAGATTGAGCTTTCCGGCAAGCAAACGCCCGATGGTGGACTTGCCCACGCCCATCATGCCGACAAGCACGATTGAACGGTCCAAGCCGCCATTTGTAACTCTTGTGTCATCCGGTCGCGAAGCCATTGCGATGCGCGCTATATATCGGCTAATCCGTGCCGGAAAGCCCTTTGCCAAATGTCGGATTCAGGAGGAAAAGTGCAAGACAAGCCGAAAGGCAGATACGTCTGGCTGTGGCTGCTGGTGCCGATTGTGCTTGTCGCGGCGCTTTTTTTCTTCGAATGGCTGGGTAGCGAACAGCCGCAACGGCTGGTCGAAATCGAGGTTGAGCCGGGAATCCCGCCGGTGAATGACGGAGAGAGTGTAAAAGACTGACATGGCGAAGCAGCGGATTTCAACGCTCCTGTGCGCGACGGCAGGTCTTGCAGCACTGGTCTATACGATACCCGTACTCGGCCAGCAGGGACCGGAATCGCTTCTGCCGCCCGGCTTTAACGATCCGCCACCGCCGCCAACAGCGCGGCCCGCTCCGCCCGCTTCCAGCCCTTCAACCTCGAGACCGACCGAGGCTGTGCCGGGTTCACCCGTCAGCGGCACCGCTGCGGGGACCGATACCGGCGCGACCGACGAAGAAGCCGATGCGGAAGAGGACGAAGAGGAAGAAGATACCGAACCGCGCTATGACGTGCCGCCGACTGCGCGGCGTTCGTTGAAGGCGGTCGGCCTGTTTACCGACATTTCCGGCGGTTTTCCCGCCGACGCCTTTGGCGCGATGGATGGCAAGTTCTTAACGCAGGTGATCCAGCGCACCAATGGCCCGCTGGCTTCGCGCTGGGGCACGATCATGGTTCGCCGCCTGCTCGCCAGCCGCACCGATACACCAGCCAATGTCAACGGAGCCGATTGGACTGCGGAACGCAGTTGGCTGTTGCTGCGGATGGGCGACGCTGTGGTTGCGCGCCAACTTGTCCAGCAGGTTGATCCGGATCGCTATACAAAGCGGCTTTACCAGGTTTCGATGCCGATTTTCCTCGCCAATGCCGACCTGTCGGCAATGTGCCCGGTGGCAGAGGAAGGGGCGCGGGTAACCCGCGATCCAACATGGCGCATGGCACAGCCGATTTGCGCATCGCTGGCTGGGGAACAGGGCAGGGCAACCGCTTTGATCAATCAGGCGCGCGCGCAGGGTTGGATGAAGGGCACTGACCTGCTGCTTGGCGAAAAGGCCGTGGGGGCAGGGGTCCAGGGGCGCCGTTCGGTGAAGATCGAATGGGAAAATGCCAAAGGCTTTTCCACCTGGCGGCATGGCATCGGCCAGGCGACCGGGGTCGAGCCGCCGGAATCGCTTTATGCAGAGGCCGGAAAGCAGGTGAATGGCTGGGTCGCGCAATTGCCGACCGCGACGCTGGCATCCAAGATGCGTTCGGCACCGGCGGCAGCGACGATGGGCGTGCTTTCCAATCGCGCACTGGTAGATATTTACAGCATCGCTTTTGAAGACCCCGATGCTCCGTCGCAGATCAAATCGCGCGGTGAATTGCTGCAGACCGCTTATGCCGGGCGCGACGATGCCGCGAAGATTGGCGCAATGGCCGATATTTGGGATAGCGGTTCAAACCCGATTGAACGGCAATCGGCATTGGTGTTGACCGCGCGTGCGGCCGCGCTTGTTGCGCCAAGTGCCGACCATGCCGGCGATGCAGACCGGCTGATAGCCTCAATGCTGTCTGCAGGCTTTGACCGGCAGGCCATCCGCTGGGCCTCGATTGTCGAGGATGGTTCGCTAGGTTGGGGCTTGCTCGCCTGCGCCGCACCTCGCTGGCAGGGAAGCGTCGACGAGGGCGAACTTGATGATTTCCGCAGCAACGACGACAGCGACGATTACCTAAAGTCCAAATTCCTGCTCGCCGGCCTTGCTGGCCTTGGTCGGGTCGAGGCAGGCGCTGTGGGCGGATTTTCCGAAACATTGGGCACCAATGTGCGCAAGCAGACCGCATGGTCGCGCGCCATAACCGCAGCGGCGCAGCGCGGAGAAAGCGGAACGGTTGTCCTGCTGGCTGCCGCTGCATTGCAGGGTGAAGGATGGCAGGATATCCCGCCCCACCATTTGTTCCATATTGTGCGTGCGTTGCGGCAGGTGGGCCTTGATGGCGAAGCACGCATGATTGCTGCAGAGGCCGTCAGCTGGAGTTGAAGCCACTTTGACCAGCCATAAACAGCTTGGCACCGATGCTGACCTGATTGAGCGCTTCCTTGAAATGCTCGCCGCAGAGCGTGGTGTGGCGCGCAATACGCTTCTCGCCTATCGCAGCGACCTTGCAGCGGCGTCTGAAATGCTGGCTGGAAAACTGGCATCGGCCAGCAAGGACAAGCTTCAACTGCTGACGACGGGTTGGTCGCACCTTGCCAACAGTTCGATTGCCCGAAAAGCCGCTGCGGTTCGCGGTTTTTTCGGCTTCCTCGAAGAGGAAGGGTTTCGCGAGGATAACCCGTCCGCTGCATTGCCCCGCCCGGTTCAGAGCAGGGCATTGCCCAAAATTCTCGACATCAACGAAGTGGAGGCGATCTTTGCGTCGATCGATGCCCGGCTTTCAAAACCGAGGCCCTCGCCGCTCGACTATCGCCTCGCGGCGCTGGTCGAATTGCTTTACGGGTCCGGTCTGCGCGCATCTGAACTCGTTGCCTTGCCGCGCGCATCGATTGTGCGTGATCGGCCCTATATTATCCTGATCGGCAAGGGATCGAAAGAGCGGCTGGTTCCGATATCCGACCGCGCCCGTCAGGCTGTCGGTGCCTGGCACGCATTTGTGCCCAAGGAATCGAAATTCCTTTTCCCTTCGCGCGCGGCCCAGGCGGCGGGGCAGGGCGATGTGCATATCAGCCGCATCCGCCTTTTCCAGATCATCCGCGAACTGGCCGCGGAATCGGGCATCGATCCTGCAAAGGTCAGTCCGCACGTGTTGCGTCATGCCTTTGCCACGCATCTGCTGGCGGGCGGAGCCAATCTTCGGGCGCTGCAGGCGATGCTGGGCCATGCCGACATTGCGACCACGCAGATCTACACGCATGTCGATTCATCGAAGCTGGTCGAACTGGTGAACCAGCGCCATCCGCTTGCCAAACGCAAGCTCTCTCGTTGACCCGGCTCGTTACAACTTCTATCGGCAACGCATGACAGTTTATCTCGATTTCGAAAAGCCGATCGCCGCACTCGAAGCCCGTATCCAGGAACTGGAAGAAACGGCTGGTGAAACCGAAATCGATGCAGCCAGCGAAATTCGCAAATTGCGCGTGAAAGCCGACAAGCTGTTGGCCGATACCTATGCGAAGCTTTCGCCCTGGCAGAAAACGCAAGTGGCGCGCCATCCTGAGCGGCCGCATTTCAAGCATTTTGTCGCAACCTTGTTCGACGATTTCCTGCCCTTGGCGGGGGACCGTGCCTTTGCCGATGACAAGGCAATTTTGGGCGGATTTGCGCGACTGGGTGACCGTCGCGTCGTGCTGATCGGGCACGAAAAAGGCGATGATACCGAAAGCCGCCTGCGCCACAATTTCGGCATGGGCAAGCCGGAGGGGTACCGTAAGGCGATCCGTTTGATGGAACTGGCGGACCGTTTCGGATTGCCGGTGATTTCGCTTGTCGACACCTCGGGCGCGTTTCCGGGCGTGCAGGCCGAAGAACGCGGGCAGGCAGAGGCGATTGCGCGCTCCATCGAAAAATGCCTTCAGCTGGGCGTGCCGCTGGTTTCGTGCATCGTGGGCGAAGGCGGATCGGGCGGCGCGGTTGCGCTTGCCGCCGCCGATCGCGTGCTGATGTTCGAACATGCCGTTTATTCGGTTATTTCACCCGAAGGCTGCGCGTCGATCCTCTGGCGCACCAATGATCGTGCTGCTGACGCGGCACAGGCGATGAAAGTGACCGCGGCCGATCTCAAATCGCTCGGCATCATCGACGCGATTGTCCCCGAACCGATGGGTGGTGCGCACCGTGACCATGCGGAAGCCTGTGCGAATCTGGGCAAGGCATTGTCGCAATCGCTGGGTGAACTCGAAAATCTGGACCGTGCGGAAGTGACCAGGCAACGTCACGCGAAATTCCTCGCAATGGGGCAGTTCTGACAGCAAATTCTTGACTGGTTCATGGCCGGTCCAGCTGCAACAATTTACGTTCGGGCCGGTTATTACGTGTTAGTAAGCACGTTTAGCGAAAGGAGTCCGCCGTGCCCAACAAACTGCTTTTAAGCATCGCAGCCTCGACACTCATTCTCGGCTGCGCGTCGACACAAAATGCACAAGCCGCCAAATCCAAGAGCAGCGAACCCCTTCCGTTCACCGCCAAGGAAAAGGCCAATGGTGCCAAATACCATCCCGAGATTCTAAAGGAATTTGGCGGCGCCTATCAAAGCCCGCAAACCGCTTATGTTGAACGCGTCGGCAAGCGGATCGCGCTGCAATCGGGGCTTGCGAACAGCGAAAGCGAATTCACTGTCACCTTCCTGAATTCAGCAGTGAACAACGCCTTCGCGATTGAGGGCGGCTATGTCTACATCACCCGCCAGCTGGTTGCGCTGAGCAACAGCGAAGCGGAGATGGCAGGTGTCCTTGGCCATGAAGTCGGGCACACGGCTGCACGGCACAGCAAAAAGCGCCAGCAACGTGCCACTATAGCCAATATCCTTGGTGCAATCGGCACCATTGGCGGTGCGATGCTGGGGGATAATGGCGGACTAGCCGGGGCGCTGGGCGGCGTCGCCCGCGAATATTCCGGCGCTTTGGCGCAGATATTTACGCTCAAATATTCGCGCAGCCAGGAAGAACAGGCTGACGACCTTGGCATCAAATATCTCAGCAAGGCTGGCTATGATCCGCTGGCAATGTCTTCGATGCTCAATGCGCTGGCATTGCAAACCGCCGTCGACACGCGTGTTGCCGGGCTGAATAGCCATTCCGTGCCTGAATGGGCCAGCACCCACCCAGATCCGGCCCGCCGCGTGGTGCGTGCGGCAACCAATGCCCGCAAATATCCGGCGAGCACGGTGCGTAATGCCGATGTCCACCTGCGCGCGATCGACGGAATGCTCTATGATGACGATCCCAAGGAAGGCGTGATCGAAGGTCAGGAATTCATGCATCCCGAACTGCGGCTGCGCTTCGCCGTTCCTGCGGGCTTTGGCATGTCAAACAGTTCACAGGCCGTGTCGATCAACGGCAATGGCGGGAAAGCGTTGTTTACGACACAGGCTTATACGGGTGACCGCCGGGCCTATATCGATGCGGCTTTCAAGGCGGTGGTCGGCGAACAGCAGCAGGTCAATTATGGCCATATCCAGCAAACCACGATCAACGGTATTCCGGCATTCTATGCCTCTGCCAATGTCCAGACCCAGCAATCGGGTGTCGTGCGGCTGACTGTATTCGCTTATGAATGGAAGTCCAACCAAGCTTTCCACTTCGTGACCATTTCGCCCGCCAACAGCACGCCCTTCACCTCGATGTTTGAGAGCGTGACGCGCCTGACCGATCGAGAGGCGGCGGCCATCAAGCCGCGCAAGATCCGCGTGGTGACGGTCGGAAGGTCGGATACGGTTGCGACCCTGGCTGCACGCATGGCCTATCGGAATTACCAGACCGAGCGCTTCCTCGCGCTCAATGGTCTATCCGGCAATGCAAGCCTGACTGCCGGGCAGAAGGTGAAAATCGTTACATATTAAAGGGAAATCCGGCGCTCTTGCCTAGGCAGGCGCCGGATATTCCAGATCAGTCGTCGCGCGAAATGCGTTCCTGGCGTTCGTGGCGCTCCTGCGCCTCGAGCGTCATGGTCGCGATCGGGCGCGCGCGCAGTCGGGCGAGTGAAATAGGTTCGCCGGTCACTTGGCAATAGCCATATTCGCCTTCCTTGATCCGGCGAAGCGCAGCATCGATTTTGGCAATGAGTTTGCGCTGGCGATCGCGTGTGCGCAGTTCGATTCCCCAATCGGTTTCGCTCGATGCGCGGTCATTCAGGTCGGGCTCGCGGATGGGTCCATCCTGCAGCTGGTTCAGCGTGCCCCTTGATTCATCGAGGATTTCCTTGCGCCACCGAAGCAACTGCAATTCAAAAAACCGCAACTGCTTTTCATTCATGAACGGCTCGTCGTCAGACGGAACGTAATCGGGGTCTAGGTCGCTCTCCAATTCGCTGATTTTTTCAGATTTATCTTGCACTTGAGTGCTTGCATGCATTGCAATTTCTCCACCGAAAAACGGCTATATGCGGGAGTTTCCGCCCACAATCCCTCTCTTGGCGGGCGCTATAGACTCGGCCCTATGGCCACACAAGCGGCAAATTCCGTATCGGCAAACTGCTTGTGGAAATCTCAACGGATAAGTCCTTCAAACTGTGATCAGAGTTAACCGATAGGGCGTCAAACAGTTCCACATCGGGACGCTCTCCTTATTTTACATAATGAAACGCTGATTTTTTGGGGAATTGCTGCTTTCAGTAGGGTTAATGCAATTGCGGAATGCGAAGGCTTACCGAAAGATGGCCGGGCATAGGGGAAAGCCACCGTCACATGGGCGTGCGGTGGCAACGCCCCTTGGACTAAAGAGGCAAACATTATGTCAGTACGAATGGCATTGGCGAAGCTATGCGCCTGCACTTGCGGTGGCGCGCTTATCGGCGGTGGCGCTGTGCAGGTTGCAGATCAGCCACCTGCGCAGGTCAAGGTGCACAAGGCCAAGAAAAAGGTCGTCAAGGCGCGCAAGATTGCCCATGCACCTGTCCGCAAGGTGAAGCGGGTCCGCAAGGTCGTTCGTACGACAACCACCACCTGTATGCCGCAGCCAGTCGCTATCGCGCAGGGCATGCCGATGCCGATCCCTTATGCGCCGCTCCCCCCAATGGGTGATGTCGGCAGCAGCGGTGGTGGCGGTGTACCCGTCGTCATCGGTGGTGGCTTTGGTGGCGGTTTCGGCGGCGGCTTCTTCGGCGGTTTTTCGGGAGGCGGTGGCGGTGGTGGTTCGTCCAACGTAACCAACACAATCAACATCAATCCCGGAAGCACCGGTTCGACTTCGTCCGGTGGTGAAGATGATGGGGGTGACGATGGCGATGGTGGCGAAGTTACAATTCCGCCTGACGGCACCTCGGGCGGCATCAACATCGTCATCAACAACAACAACAGCAACACCAGCTCGGGCAATGTATCGACGTCAACCGGTGGGGTAAGCAGCTCTTCCTCAACCTCGTCCGGCAACGTTTCGACATCGAGCGGTAACATCTCCTCGTCGAGTGGTAATGTCTCGACCTCAAGCGGCAACGTATCGACGTCGTCGGGCAATGTTTCGACCTCGAGTGGCAACAACAGCACCAGTTCGTCGAGCTCGTCTTCGTCGTCGAGCAGTTCGTCTTCATCGAGCAGTTCGTCCTCCAGCTCGTCTTCGGGTGGAGGCAGCTCCGGTGGAAAGCCTGGCACCAGTTCAGGTGGTTCGAACGGTTCGTCAGGCTCGAGCGGATCGTCTGGCAGCAGCGGTTCGAGTGGTTCAAGTGGTTCCAGCGGCTCGTCGGGAAGCAGCGGTTCCTCCTCGTCTTCGAGCAGCTCGTCCTCGTCCAGCTCTTCGAGCAGTTCGTCGGGCGGCTCCTCAAGCTTTGGCGGCAGCACCAGCACCGGATCGACGGGTTCGAGCGGTTCTTCGTCGAGCAGCAGCTCCTCAAGCTCGTCGTCCTCCAGCTCGAGTTCATCTTCGTCGTCGAGCGGCGGCAGTTCGAGCAGCACCGGCGGAACCGACGTTCCTGCACCGCCGATGGTCCTTCTGTTCGGTGCAGCGGCAGCAGGCCTGTTCGCCCGCCGCCGCAATGCGAAGAAGAAAGAGACCGATGCAGCCTAACCGCAACAAAACAGCTACAAATCGACAAAGGGCGGCTTTGGGCCGCCCTTTTTCGTTTGTCGTGCGTGCACATATCACACTTGCACAGGGGCTTGCCGCTCGGCATAGGCCTTGGCCATGCACGACCTGAAATATATCCGTGAAAATGCAGCCGCGTTCGACGCAGCACTGGCGCGCCGGGGCGCGGCGGCTGCATCTGCCGAAATCCTTGCACTCGACGAGCGCCGCCGTTCGGTGCTGACAGAGCTGCAGGACGGGCAGTCGCGCCGCAACGAGGCATCAAAGGCGATCGGTGCGGCCATGGGTAAGGGCGATATAGCGACCGCCGAGGCGCTGAAGGCCGATGTCAGCCGCCTTAAGGAAAAGCTGCCGCAGTTGGAGGAGCAGGAGCGAACGGTATCGGGCGAGCTTGATGCCCTGCTTGCCTCAATCCCGAACCTGCCATTTGACGACGTGCCGCAGGGCGCAGACGAAAATGACAATGTCGAAGTCAGCCGCTGGGGCGCCCCGCGTGCATTCGACTTTGAAGCCAGGGACCATAGCGAAATTGGCCCGAAACTGGGGCTCGATTTCGAAACCGGTGTTGCGATTTCGGGTGCGCGCTTCACCTTTCTGCGCGGGCAGATGGCGCGGCTCAATCGTGCACTGGGTCAGTTCATGCTCGACCACCAGACCACGGCCAATGGCTATGCCGAGTGCGCAACGCCTTATCTGGTGCGCACGGAATCGCTTTTCGGCACCGGGCAGTTGCCCAAATTCGCCGAGGACAATTTCCAGACGACAGATGGTCGCTGGCTGATCCCGACTGCCGAAGTCTCACTCACCAACAGCGTGCGTGAACAGATACTCGACGAGGCGGCACTGCCCATCCGCATGACCGCATTGACGCCCTGTTTCCGTTCGGAAGCGGGCGCTGCAGGCCGCGATACCAAGGGATTTATTCGCCAGCACCAGTTTGAGAAGGTTGAACTGGTTTCAATCACCCGCCCGGAAGACAGCGCGGGCGAGCATGAGCGGATGACGGCAGCGGCCGAAGGCGTGTTGCAGGCGTTGAACCTGCCCTACCGCAAGGTGCTTTTGTGCACCGGCGACATGGGTTTTGGTGCCCGCAAGACCTATGACCTTGAGGTATGGTTGCCGGGGCAGGGGCTGTATCGCGAAATTTCGAGCTGCTCGAACTGCGGTGATTTCCAGGCCCGCCGGATGAACGCGCGCTATCGCCCTGCAGAAGGCAAGGGCACGGTTTTCGTCCACACCCTCAACGGTTCGGGCCTTGCCGTGGGCCGCACGCTGGTTGCGGTGCTTGAAAACTACCAGAACGCCGACGGCAGTGTCACCGTGCCCGACGTGTTGAAACCCTATATGGGCGGGATTGAGTTACTAACGCCGCAATAAACACCGCAGTGCCGAGCTTGTCGAAACACATCTTGCCGACAAGCGCCCTTCGACAGGCTCAGCGCTCGGTCATGAATGAAACGGAATTCCAAATGCGTATCCTCCTCACCAATGATGACGGCGTCCATGCTCCAGGGCTGAAGGTTCTTGAAAAGATTGCCCGCGAATTCAGCGACGATATCTGGATCGTTGCACCGGCAGAGGAAAATTCGGGCGCGGGCCACTCGTTGACGCTGACCCGCCCGGTGCGTATCCGCCAGCATGGCCACCAGCATTTTTCGGTGACCGGAACACCAACCGACTCCGTGATGATCGCGCTCGGCGTAGTGATGAAGGATGCAAAACCCGACCTGATCCTTTCGGGCGTCAATCGTGGTGCCAATCTGGGCGATGACATCACCTATTCGGGTACCGTTTCAGCCGCGATGGAAGGCGCTCTCGCCGGCGTTCGTGCAATCGCGATGAGCCAGGTTTACGGCAAGGAAGGTATGGGTGATGCGGTGCCATTTTCGGCTGCGGAGGCTTGGGGTGCGAAGGTTTTGGCCCCGCTGCTCGACCAGCCGTTCGTTCCACGCACATTGGTGAACGTCAACTTTCCGGCGATTGCACCCGAAGCGGTCAAGGGAATTCAGGTCGTGCGCCAGGGCTTCCACGATTACAGCCGCGGTTCGATCGTCAAAGGCACCGATCCGCGTGGTTATGACTATTACTGGTTCGGCCTGCACGGGGTGGAGCACACCTCAGGGCATGACACCGACCTCGAGGTGGTCGAAGACGGCTATATTTCGGTCACGCCCTTGCAACTCGACCTCACGCACCGCGACTCGCTCGCAGCTTTGCGCGCCGCTTTTTCCTGAACGGCCCGCTCAAGCACCCAATAGCGCGAAGACCAGCCCCATCGCGGCGTAGAACACAATCCAGTAACCCGCGTCGATCGCGAACAATTTTCCCGATTTGCGGCCGAACAGGTAATTTGTGCCGATAGCAGGTGCGATGAAGCCGATGGCAATGCCGGTTGAAATCATCATGGTGCGCTGGAAATCGGTTTCGAAATGCGCCAGCAAATGGCCCAGGAAGACCGCCGACAACAGGCTGAACAGGAATGTGATTCCGAAAATCTTGGCCATGTTCGACGATTTGATTTCCTCGTCAGAAAGCCCGATTTCGTGCTGCCACGCCTTGCCAAACAATGGCCCGTACCAGATCCCGCCGACAAGGAAGCCTGCCGCGGCTGCAACGATAATTGCCAACAGATTTGCATTTGCCATGATCGTTTCCTCCCGACGCCATAATGCGCTGCAAACGCTCTGGTGACAAGCGGCGCAAAAAGGCCTATGCGCGCGCCCATCATGGCAACAAAGATTGAAGCGGCACCCAAGGTCGGCATGGTCTCCCTTGGTTGTCCCAAGGCGCTGGTCGACAGCGAACGAATCCTCACCAAGCTCCGCGCGGACGGCTATGCAATGTCGCCCGATTATGAAGGCGCGGACGTCGTCCTCGTCAACACCTGCGGCTTTCTCGACAGCGCAAAGGAAGAGAGCCTGGAGGCGATCGGTGAGGCCATTGCCGAAAATGGTCGCGTGATCGTCACCGGCTGCATGGGCAATGAGGCTGAACTGATCCGCGCCCGTTTCCCGGAGGTTCTGGCCGTTACCGGCGCGCATCAGTATGAAGATGTTGTCGCTGCCGTGCATCAGGCCGCGCCGCCAGCCCGCGGTGCGTTTATCGACCTCGTCCCCGAAGGCGGGTTGAAGCTGACGCCGCGCCATTACAGCTATCTCAAGATTTCAGAGGGCTGCAACCATAGCTGCGCCTTTTGCATCATCCCCTCGCTCCGCGGCAAATTGGCCAGCCGCCGGGTCGATGCCGTGCTGCGCGAAGCCGAAAAGCTCGTCTCTGCGGGTACGAAGGAGCTGCTGGTTATCAGCCAGGATACATCGGCTTATGGTGTCGATACCCGGCACGAAGCCCGCGAGTGGAAAGGCCGCCAGGTGCGCGCGCATATGACCGACCTCGCGCGCGAATTAGGCCAGCTGCGCACCTCTGAAGGCAAGGTGCCATGGGTGCGGTTGCACTATGTCTATCCCTATCCGCATGTGGACGATGTTATTCCCCTGATGGCGGAGGGGCTGCTGACGCCCTATCTCGATATCCCGTTCCAGCATGCCGCGCCATCGGTGTTGAAATCGATGAAGCGCCCTGCGAATGAAGCCAAGGTTTTGGAACGCATCCGCAACTGGCGCAGCATTGCTCCCGATATTGCGATCCGTTCGAGCTTCGTCGTTGGCTTCCCGGGTGAGACTGAGGCGGATTTCCAATATCTGCTCGAATGGCTGGAAGAGGCGCAACTCGACCGCGTCGGTGCCTTCCGCTTTGAACCGGTTGAAGGTGCGGCGGCAAATGCGCTGCCCAACCCCGTGCCCGAAGAGATCAAGGAAGAGCGGTACCAGCGGATCATGGAAAAGACCGCTGCGATCAGCGCCGCGAAACTCGCTGCCAAGGTCGGACGCGTTTTGCCCGTTATCATTGATGAAGTTGGCGAGTCCGACGAAGATGGCAGCATCGGTGCAACCGCGCGCAGCCAGGCCGATGCCCCGGAAATCGATGGCAATGTCTTCCTGCGCGATGTGCCCGCACACCTGCAATCCGGCGATATTGTTGAAGTTACAATAGAAGATGCCGACGAGCACGATCTGTTCGGAGCGCTTGTAGCAAACTGATGCAAGTGGGTTGCAATCTGCAACCATGTAAGTAAGTTTCCTTTTAAACGCACAGTTAAAGTACGGGTAGAGGAGACGGCCGATGGCGGCAAAACAGCATGGTGGAGAATTTGATGTCCTGATTGTCGGGGCGGGGCTTTCCGGCATTGCGGCGGCGGCCCATTTGACCATGCAATGCCCGGACAAGCGCTTTGCGGTAATCGAACAGCGCGCCGATATGGGCGGAACCTGGGACCTGTTCCGCTATCCCGGCATCCGCTCGGATTCGGACATGCACACGCTGGGTTACCGGTTCAAACCCTGGACCGAGGCAAAGGCGATTGCGGACGGCCCGGCGATCCACAAATATGTCCATGAAACCGCCGATGAATATGGCATCACTCCGCACATCCGGTTTCGCCACCGCGTGATGGGCGCCGATTGGTCGACTGAAAAGGCCTGCTGGACGGTAACCGCGCACCGCGAAGAGGACGGTGCCGAGGTCAAATTCACTGCCAACTTCCTGTTCATGTGCACGGGTTATTATGATTATGATCAGGGCTATCGCCCCGAATTCCCCGATGAAGCCAGCTATACCGGCCGCATCATCCACCCGCAGCATTGGCCCGAAGATCTGAACTACGCCGGCAAGAAGGTGGTCGTCATTGGTTCGGGCGCGACTGCGGTTACGATTGTGCCTGTCATGGCACAGACCGCCGAGAAGGTGCACATGTTGCAGCGCACGCCGACCTATATGGTCTCGCGCCCGGCGCGTGACTGGTTTGCAAATACGCTGCGCGCAATCATGCCCGATATGTGGGCGTACAACATCACTCGCTGGCGCAACATCGCGATGCAGCGCTTCACTTACAACATGGCGCGTAACAAGCCGGAGAAGGTGAGCAAGCGCCTGCTCGAAATGGCGCGCAAAATGTTGCCGGCGGACTATCCGAGCTTCGAAAAGGATTTCCAGCCGCCCTACACGCCGTGGGAGCAGCGGCTTTGCCTCGTCCCCGATGCCGACATGTTCGATGCCATATCAGCTGGCAAAGCCGAAATCGTGACGGATCATATCGAGCGGTTCACACCGACCGGTATCAAGCTGAAGTCGGGCCGTGAACTGGAGGCCGATATTGTCGTTTCCGCAACCGGCCTCAACCTTGTGATGATGGGCAAGACCGAACTCAGCATCGACGGTCGCGCGACCAAGCCGAGCGAGCATGTCAGCTATAAGGGCATGATGTTCAACGACATCCCAAATATGGCGAGTGTCTTTGGCTATGTGAATGCCAGCTGGACACTGAAGACCGATATTGTCGCCGATTATGTCTGCCGCCTGCTCAAGACGATGGACGCAAAGGGCACGCCGATCGCCAATCCGCATCTCGAAGATGCTGATATGCCGCGCCTGCCGTGGGTCGACGATTTCTCTGCAGGCTATTTTGCGCGCTCGTTCGACAAGCTGCCGAAAAATGGCGATCGCCATCCCTGGCGCGTGCTGCAGGATTACAAGGCCGAGAAGAAAATCCTGACCGAGGATCCGATCGAAGATGGTGTGATGCAGTTCACCAAGGCAGGCGAAATCGCCAAGCCAGTGGCCAGCGCATCAGAACCTATGCTTGAGGCGGCTGAGTAAACCCCGTTATTCGCTAATTTCGCGGGTGGTAATCGCAGCGGCTCGCCGCTCGCTTTCCACTGGCGGGGAAACGATGTGCGGTTTGCGGCGGACAATCCACAGGATGGTGCCAATAAGCGCGATGCCTAGCACTACGATCACGCCCGCGATTGCGGCAAATATGCCAAACAACGGTCGCAGATCAGGCGTGTAGTTTTTGGCAGCGGGCGCATCATTGCTGATTTTCCAGTAATCGACTTCATAGGGCTCGTCCCCAAGGCGGAACAAACGCACTTCCATTGTTGCCCATTCGCTGTTTGTGCGCGCGGCATAGATGATGG
This sequence comes from Sphingorhabdus sp., assembly GCA_023262005.1. Taxonomy (GTDB): domain Bacteria; phylum Pseudomonadota; class Alphaproteobacteria; order Sphingomonadales; family Sphingomonadaceae; genus Sphingorhabdus_B; species Sphingorhabdus_B buctiana. The sequence goes on from JALREL010000069.1 coordinate 28,241, forward strand.
TGACTTCGGAATCCTCAGGCCCCCTCATTGATGCTGGCTTGTAGGTGATGAAGCGTGGGGTGAGCTTGGGAGCCGCCGTCAATGCCTTGGAGTCGGCTGCGAACTGCGCCGCCAGTTCGTCCTGCGCCGTCGGTGCCACATGCTTGGCTGCGGCTTGTTGGTCGCCCTTCTGAACCGCAGCGACAAATGCTCCTGATGCAACATCGATTTCCTTGGGAACATCGACAACCGCTGGTTCATTCCACGAACAGGCGGCTAGCAAGAAAAGCAGCACGAGAGGCAAGCGCTTCAGAAAATCTGCGCTGGGGGCCATTATGCTTCTCCTGTTGAATCGATGACGCTATCAAGACTGGATGACTGACTATAGCAATTTGATCCAGCCCGATAGCGGGCAAGCCGCAACTGAAATAGAAATCATTTCAAAAGAAGGCTTTGCAGACTGGTTTTCATCCCAGCCCGGCCCGGTGCGTGCGGCCGCTTCGGCGCAGAAATTCGATGGCAGCGTGGGGGATTTCGCCATCCTGCACATCCCGGGCAGCGAGGATTGGAAAGCGGCCCTGATTGTTTCCGATGCGGCAAAGCTCGAGCATTGGTCGCTCGCCAAAGCCGCCGAGGCTCTGCCCGAAGGTACATACCGGCTGAAAGGTGCGGAAACCGGTGACGCGTTGCTCGGCTGGTTGCTCGGGCAATATCGCTTTGACGAATATCGCAGCGAACCCAAGCTGAAGGGCGCGCGCATCCTGCTGACGAGCGAACCGGGGCGGATTGAAAATGCGGTGAGTCAGGCAGAGGCGACGGCGCTGGTGCGGGACATGGTCAACCGCCCGCCTATCGATCTTGGGCCGCAAGAGCTGGAGGCCGAAGCCGCGCGTCTTGCCAAGGCGCACAAAGGTAAACTGCATGTCACCAAGGGGCATGATCTGCAAACCGGCTATCCGCTGATCCATGCTGTTGGCATGGCAGCGTCGCGCGACTATGCGCCTAGGCTGATTGAGCTCGAATGGGGCGACGAACGCCATCCGCGCGTCGCCATTGTCGGCAAGGGCGTGGTATTCGATTCGGGTGGGCTCGATATCAAGAGCGCGGTCGGCATGCGGCTGATGAAAAAGGATATGGGCGGAGCCGCGCATGCGCTGGCGCTCGCTGACCTTATCATGAAGGCGCATTTGCCGGTGCGGTTGCACTTGCTGGTTGCTGCCGTGGAAAATTGCGTATCGGGCGGCGCGCTGCGCCCGGGCGATATCGTCAAAAGCCGCGCTGGCATCCATGTCGAGATCGACAATACCGATGCCGAAGGGCGACTGATCCTGGCCGATGCACTGGCCAAGGCGGTGGAGGATAAAGCGGGCCTGATCGTCAATTTCGCGACACTGACCGGCGCCGCACGCGTGGCGCTAGGCCCTGATTTGCCTGCGCTTTTTGCCAATGATGATGAACTGGCCGATGCCCTGCTGGCTGCGGGTAAGGATGTAGCCGATCCGTTGTGGCGGCTTCCGCTATGGAAACCCTATGCCGACATGCTCGATAGCGACATTGCCGATACGGCCAATGCAGGCGGCGGCTTTGCCGGTGCAATCACGGCGGCTTTGTTTATGCAGAAATTTGTGCCCGATGAGGTGCGATGGGCGCATCTCGATACCTTTGCATGGCGGCCCACCGCGAAAGCCGGGCGGCCAAAGGGCGGGGAGGCGCTAGGGCTGCGTGCCGTTTATCGCTACTTGTCGCAGGCCTATCCCGTCCGCTAAAGGGCGCGCAAAGTCAGGGGAACAAAATTGGCCGATATGGCACCCAAAGAACGCGCGACCTATCGCCTGAGCGGGCATAGCATCGAAGGCGACAAGCGCACGACGCCGATCCGTGGCGATCTGGCGGACATCAAGCTCGCCGGAAAACTGTTCGCGCCGCATTATGCGGTGCCGATGCTGCGCACCGGTATTGCACCAGTTACCGAAATCCATGCCGAACCGCATCTCTCCTCAATGCCGGTCAGCGCGCTGATGCATGGCGAGGAATTTGCCGTACTCGATGTCGCGGGCGAATGGGCCTGGGGCTATTGCCTGCACGACGATTATCTCGGCTATCTGCGTTTTGCCGATCTGGGCGATGATTTCACCGCAACCCATGTGGTCAGCGCACCTGCGACGTTGTTGGTAACGCAGCCCTCTATCAAGGCACCTGTGCTGGCGCGTTATCCGATGGGGGCGCAGATCGTCTGCGGTGAACCCAGCGAATGCGGCAAGTTCCTTGCCTGTGAAGGTGGCTGGCTTCCAACTGCGCATCTTTCAGAACCCGGCAAGGTCGAAGGATCACCCGCCGATCTGGCCGAAAAGCTGGTCGGCGTGCCCTATAGCTGGGGCGGGCGTAGCGGCGATGCGCTTGATTGCTCGGGGCTGGTCCAGCTCGTTTTTGGTCTCAAAGGCATCAAAGCCCCGCGCGATGCGGATATGCAGCAAGCAGGCTTTGGCGAAGAACTGGGCGCGAGTGAGAAACTGCAACGCGGTGACCTCGTCTTCTTCCCCGGCCATGTCGGCATCATGGCTGATGAAACCAACCTGATTCATGCCAATGGCGCTGCCATGGCGGTGTCGATCGAGCCTCTGGCCGATGCAACCGCGCGCTTTTCAGAGCATGAAGCGCCGGTGCTGGCGCGGAAGCGCGTAAAGCTGTGACCCGATCGGTATTCATCGACGGCGCGGTTGGCACCACTGGTCTCGAAATCGCTGACCGGCTTTCTGGCCGCAGCGAATTTGCGCAGATCATCCTGCCAGAGGACAAGCGCAAGGATGCCGTCGCGCGGCGTGAGGCATTGAACGATGCCGATTTCGTCATCCTCTGCCTGCCCGACGATGCGGCGAAGGAAGCGGTGGCGATGATCGCCAATGATCGCACCCGCGTGATCGACGCATCGACTGCGCACCGTGTTGACCCCAATTGGGCCTATGGCTTTGCCGAGTTCAAAAAGGGGCAGCATGAACGGATCGCGGCGGCGCGTTTTGTTTCCAATCCGGGCTGCTACCCGACCGGATTTCTGGGCCTCGTCGCGCCATTGGTGGCGGCAGGGCTGATCCCCGCTGACTGGCCCTATACCGTCAATGCCGTGTCTGGCTATTCAGGCGGCGGCAAAGCGTTGATCGAACGGTTTGAGGGGGAGGGAAGCGACATCGGCTTCCGCGCCTATGGCCTTGATCTCAACCACAAGCATGTACCCGAGATGCAGCAGCATGCCGGGCTCGCGCATGCGCCCATTTTCGCCCCGGCGGTGGTGCAGGCGTTTCGCGGGATGCTGGTCGAAGTGCCACTACCGCTTGCCGCGATGCCCGGTGCCGCCAATGCCGACGCGCTCCGCGCCGCGCTGGAGGCGCATTATGCGGGCTCGGCGGTGGTCAAGGTGCATTCCAGCGCCGCACCGTCCGAATTACTGATCCACAAGGCAGAGGCGCCATCGGACCGGCTCGACCTCTTCGTCTTCGCCTCAGCCAAGGGCGATCAGGTGCGCCTCGTGGCGATGCTCGACAATCTGGGCAAAGGTGCCAGCGGCGCTGCTGTGCAGAATTTGAACATCATGGCGGGGTTGGATGAGGTGAGTGGGTTGCGGGTTTAGGCCCCGCTTTCGCGCCAACAACCAACCTCAATAAGGTGGCTTGTGCAGTCCCTTTGGGCTCGCCGTGAAGATTTCGCAGCCATCCTCGGTAATGCCGATGCTATGTTCGAACTGCGCGCTTAACGAGCGGTCGCGGGTTACCGCCGTCCAGCCATCGTCGAGCACTTTGGCGTGCGGTTTGCCGATGTTGATCATCGGTTCGATGGTGAAGATCATGCCCGGTTTCAGCTCCGGACCGGTGCCGGGGCGGCCGGCGTGGACGACTTCAGGGGCGTCGTGGAACAAGCGCCCCAGCCCATGCCCGCAAAATTCGCGGACAACGCCATAACGGTGCGCCTCGGCATGGGTCTGGATCGCATGGGCGATATCGCCGATGCGGTTTCCGGGCTTGGCCTGTTCGATGCCGAGCATCAGGCATTCATAGGTCACATCGACCAGTCGCTTTGCCTTGGTGGGCACATCGCCGACGAGGAACATACGGCTGGTATCGCCGTGCCAGCCATCGATGATCGGGGTGACGTCGATATTGACGATGTCACCGTCGCGCAGCTTCTTGTCCGAAGGGATGCCGTGGCAGATGACATGGTTGATGCTGGTGCAGCAGCTGTGCGTATAGCCGCGATAGCCGAGCGTTGCGGGAATGCCGCCACCCTTCAGCGTCATTTCGCGGACCAGATCGTCGATATCCTGCGTGCTGATGCCGGGAACGACAAAGCTGGTGAGCGCGTCAAGGATTTCGGCAGCCAGGCGGCCCGCCTTGTGCATTCCTTCAAAGGCTTCCTCGCCATGCAGCTTGATCACCCCGTCACGCGGGATGGCGGCCTCTGCGGCGGTAACGGCAACATATTGGTTCATGTGGCGCATATAGGCGCTTTATCCGTGCTTTGCGAGGGGAGTCTTTGCGGCTATGCCCGAGTCCATGAGTTCAGATCGTATCTATACCGCCGCGCTCGTCATCATTGGCGACGAAATCCTCTCCGGACGCACGCAGGACAAGAATATCAGCCAGATCGCGCTCTGGCTCAATGTGCAGGGCATTCGCCTGCGCGAGGTGCGCGTGGTGCCCGATGTAGAGGATGCGATAGTCGAGGCGGTGAACACGCTGCGTGCGCGCAACGATTATCTGTTCACCACTGGCGGGATCGGGCCGACGCATGACGACATCACCGTCGATGCGATTGCAAAGGCATTAGGCGTGCCGGTGGTGCTGCATCCCATCGCCAAGGAAATCCTTGAGCGCTATTACGAAACCCGTGGCGGCGTTACCGAACAGCGGCTGCGCATGGCACGCGTGCCCGAAGGGGCGGACCTTATCCCGAACAAGATGTCGGGCGCGCCAGGGATCAAGACAGGCAATATCTTCATCATGGCGGGCGTGCCGCACATCACCGCCGGGATGCTCGACGCGCTGACCGGAACGTTGGAGGGGGGCGCGCCGCTGCTTTCGCACCAGATTGGCTGCTGGGTGGCCGAAAGCGAGATTGCAAAGCTGCTCGGCGATACCGAAAAGGCGCACGAAGGCTGCCAGATCGGCAGCTATCCCTTTTTCCGCGAAGGCCGGGTGGGGGCAAATTTCGTTATCCGCTCAACCGATCCGCACCAACTGGCTGCTTGCACCGAGGCGTTGAAATCGGGATTGGCGGGGCTTGGCTATGAAACCGTCGATGGCGGGATCTGACGTCTCGTTCATCGTGGATCAATCGGCTGGCCGACAGGACGGCAGGCGATGAAATTATACCATAGCCTTCGCCTCGCGACAGCAATCGCGCTATTGATCCCTGCGCAAACATCGTTCGCGGAAACGCCCCAAGCCACTGCGACCAAGATGGCGCAGACCCCTTGGCTTTACGAGAATAGCGATGTTCCGGTTGATACCAGTTGGACCTTTGGCGTGCTCGACAATGGTGTGCGCTATGCGGTGAAGCGCAATGTCGTGCCAGCAGGCCAGGTATCGATCCGCGTGCGCGTCGATGCAGGCTCGCTGCATGAAGAAGAAAATGAACTCGGCTTTGCGCACCTGATGGAGCATCTGGCCTTTCGCGGGTCCGAACATGTGCCTGATGGAGAGGCCAAGCGCATCTGGCAGCGCTTCGGCGTCACCTTTGGCAGTGACAGCAATGCCCAGACGACACCGACACAGACGGTGTACAAGCTAGACCTGCCGAACAGTTCACCCGCGACGCTCGATGAATCGCTCAAGCTGCTTTCGGGCATGGTGCGCGCGCCCAATATTTCAGAAAGCGCATTGAATGCAGAGCGCGCCATCGTTCAGGCCGAATTGCGCGAATCCGCTGGTGCGGGAATGGACCTGGGCGAAGCGATGCGCCAGCATGCCTTTCAGGGGCAGCGGCTCGCCAACCGTTCGACGATCGGTTCGATCGCCAGCCTCGATTCCGCAACAGCGGCGGGCCTGCGCGAATTCCATCGCCGTTGGTATCGACCTGAAAAACTGGTGGTTTCGATCGCGGGGGATGCCGATCCGGCAGAGCTTGAAAAGCTGGTGCAAAAGCATTTCGGTGGCTGGAAAGGGAAGGGCGCTGCCGTACCCGATCCCGATTTCGGCCGCCCCAACCCGGGTGGCAGCATAGCCAAGACGGTGGTTGCACCAACTCTGCCACCCAATGTGGCGATCATATATGCCCGGCCTTGGGAAAAGGTTGATGATACCATCGCCTATAACGAACAATTGCTGGTCGATGCGCTTGCGCAACAAATCGTCAACCGCCGGCTGGTGGCGCAGGCGCGCGCCGGATCGACCTTCAGCCTGGCCGAGGTCGGGCAGGAAGATATTTCGCGCAGCGCCGATACGACGACCGTCATCATCACCCCGATAGGCGACAATTGGCAGCAGGCGGTGGCCGATGTGCGCGCGATCATCGAAGATGCGGTCAGCACGCCGCCATCGCAGGCCGATATCGAGCGCGAAGTAACGCTTTTTGGCAATGCGCTGCGCACCATGCGCGACAGCTATCCGTTCGAGGCAGCGGCGAAACAGGCCGACGATATCGTTAAGGCGGTCGACATCCGCGAAACGATTGCTGCGCCCGACACCGTTGTTGGCGTGTTTGAAAATATGCGCGGAAAATTCACGCCCGAGCGGTTGTTTGCGGCCACCAAGGCGCTGTTTTCCGCAGATGCGGTACGCATCTTGCGTACCTCGCCGGTGGACGACGGTGCCGATGCGGACGTCCGGCTGGCCAAGGCGCTGACCGATCCGGTATCGGCGGCGTCATCGGTTCGGCTTGCTGGCAATGCCATCACATTCGATGATTTGCCCAAGCTGGGGGCGCCGTCGCAGATTGTAGTGCGCAACCGGCTGCAACGACTTGAGATGGAGTCGGTCGAACTTTCCAACGGTGTGCGTGCCTTGCTGTTCCCCAACAAGGCGGAAAGCGGGCAGGTTCGGGTGCTTGTGCGCTTTGGCCGCGGCTATCAGGCGCTTGATCCGTCAAAGGCGGGTCTGATGTGGTCGGGCCCGGGCGTGATCAGCGAAAGCGGCGTTGGCAAGTTCAGCCGTACCCAGATCGACCAGTTGCTCAATGGGCGACGTATCGAACTGGGCTTCAATGTCGACAATGACGCGTTCGAATATAGCGCGACGACGCGACCCGAGGATCTGGCTGACCAGTTGCGGATGATCGCGACCAAGATGGAAAATCCCAATTGGGATGTCGCGCCGCTCGAACGTGAAAAGGCGCTCGCCATATCGACATATCGCAGTTTCGATATGTCGGCGACCGCAGTGCTGCAGCGCGAGTTGCAATACCGCCTGTCGGGCAACGACCTGCGCTGGAAAATCCCGACGCCCGAAGAAGTCAGCAAATTGGATGGCAAGAGCTTTCGGTCATTCTGGGAGCCTCTGCTTGCCAGCGGCCCTGTAGAGGTATTGCTGTTCGGTGATTTCGAAATCGAACAGGCGCTGGAAGTGTTGCGTTCGACTGTTGGCGCGATGAAGCCACGCACGGCCGCAGCCATTTCGGCAAAGGCCGCGCAAGTCGTGTTTCCGGCGGCCAATGCGACACCGCTGCGTTTTATCCATAAAGGCCCCAAGGACCAGATGGCGGCTGTCATCGGCTGGCCGACAGGAGCCGGTTTGGCGCAGATCGCGGAGGCCCGGCAACTCGAAGTGCTTGCGGCGCTGTTCCGCGACCGATTGTTCGAAAAATTCCGTTCCGAACAGGCGGCCAGTTACAGCCCGGATGCGACTGCGACCTGGCCCGACGAATTCACTTCGGGCGGGTTCCTGATGGCCTATAGCCAGATGCAGCCCAAGGATGCCGACCGCTTCTTTGCCTTTGCCAAATCGGTCGCGGCCGACCTTGCGGCATCACCGGTTAGCCCGGACGAGTTGCAACGCTCGCTCGAGCCGATCCTGCAATATGTCGAACGTGCCACTACCGGAAATTTGTTCTGGATGAACGAACTTGAAGGCGCGACCTACAATGCCGCACGCTACGAGGCGCTCGGGCGATTGTATAGTGATTACAGCAAGGTAACCCCCGAACAGCTACAGGCACTGGCGCGCAAATATCTGGTCGATGCAAAGGCATGGACGATGGTGGTCGAGCCTGATGCCGAGGCGGTGGCTTCGCGCTGATCCTCCTTCCCGATTGCGGGAAGGGGGAGTTAGCCTATTCCGGAAAGCGATCAAATAGCGGCAGGCTGTGCGCGGTTTCCATCCAGCCCAGCCGTTCCGCAACCTGGATATGTGCCGATGGCGGCAAGGCATCGGGGTCGTCGAGAGTTGCGGATTGGATGTCAACAATACCGGGCAGGAACTCCGCGTTGCGATAATAGAGGCCCGATCCGCATATGGAGCAGAAACTGCGTATGGCAGAGCCCGACGAGTTGAAAGTCACCGGTTCACCTTGAACCAGCTCGAACTGTGAATCGGTAAAGGCCGCCCATGCGACCATCGGGGCGCCGGACGATTTGCGGCAATCGTTGCAGTGGCAAAGCGCCACATGTTGGGGTTCGCCGCTCACTTCATAACGCACAGCGCCACACTGGCAGCCACCTTGATATGTCATGCAATGTCTCCTTCCTGCAGCGACTCATATAGCAGGAAAATGAGAACAATTATAGAACATATTTGGAGAGGTCGGCGTCCTTGGCAATGCCCGATAGCTGTTGCTCGACATAGGCGGCATCGATCTTGATCGTTTCGCCTTTGCGGTCTTCGGCGTCAAAACTGATGTCTTCAAGCAAGCGTTCCATCACCGTTTGCAGCCGGCGTGCGCCGATATTCTCAACGCTTTCATTCACCTGCGCGGCGATACGGGCGAGCGCTGCGATGGCATCATCGGTGAATTCGAGCGCGACATCTTCGGTACCCAGCAGCGCCACATATTGGTGCGGCAGATTGGCCTTGGTCTGCGAAAGAATGCGGACAAAGTCTTCCTGGGTCAGCGCGGTCAGTTCGACTCGGATCGGCAAGCGCCCCTGCAATTCGGGCAGCATGTCGCTCGGTTTCGAGACATGGAACGCACCGCTGGCGATGAACAGCACATGGTCGGTTTTCATCGGGCCATATTTGGTCGCGACCGTGGTGCCTTCGATCAAGGGCAGCAGGTCACGCTGGACGCCTTCACGGCTGACCGATCCGCCACGCACGTCGCTGACGGCAATCTTGTCGATTTCATCGAGGAAGACAATTCCGTTTGCCTCTGCATCTGCGATGGCAGTGCGCGCAACATCATCCTGGTCGAGGCGCTTTTCGGTTTCTTCATCGACCAGCTTGGCCCAGGCTTCGGGTACCTTCATCTTGCGGCGCTTCTGGTTGTTCTGGCCGAACGCCTTGCCCATCATCTCGCCGATGTTGATCATGCCGACGCCGCCCATTCCGGGGATTTCCATTGGCATGCGCGGGGCATCGGTAACTTCGATTTCGATCTCGACATCGTCCATGTGCCGGTCGCGGATGCGCTGGCGAAATGCCTCGCGCGTGGCTTCGCTTGCGGTTTCACCGGCCAATGGCTTCAAGATTCGTTCCATGGCAGCCGCCTCGGCGGCTTCACGCACGACTTCGCGGCGGCGGTCCTTTTCCAGCCGGATCGCCTCTTCGACGAGGTCGCGGGCAATCTGTTCGACATCGCGCCCGACATAGCCGACCTCGGTGAACTTGGTTGCCTCGACCTTGATGAACGGCGCATCGGCCAGCTTGGCAAGGCGGCGGCTGATCTCGGTCTTGCCGCAACCCGTGGGGCCGATCATCAGGATATTCTTGGGCGTCACTTCGTCGCGCAAATCTGCCGGAAGCCGTTGACGGCGCCAGCGATTGCGCAATGCGACAGCGACCGCGCGTTTGGCATCGGCCTGGCCGATGATGTGTTCGTCCAATGCGGCGACGATCGCCTTGGGAGTAAGGTTCTGGCTCATTATATGGTGTTCCTGTGGATCAGCTGACGCTGTCCATGCTTTCGACCGTCAACTGGTCGTTGGTGTAGACGCAGATTTCGGCGGCAATCTTCATCGCGTGCCGCGCCTGCGTTTCGGCATCGGCTTCATAGTCCATCAGCGCACGGGCTGCAGAGAGAGCATAATTGCCGCCCGATCCGATTGCAGCAATGCCATCCAACGGCTCCAGCACATCGCCATTGCCCGTCAGGAT
>JALREL010000076.1 GCA_023262005.1 Sphingorhabdus sp.
AAATTCATCAATGCCCGAACTTAGGCGTGGCGCTTCACGCGCCTCGACTTTGCCGAGTGAGCCATCTTCAAGCGGGTTCACATCATATTGCGCCTTGGCGAGGTTGCGTGCGTTGAACTCACCCTCGTCGGCAATGATCAGGCCGCCGGGCTTCAGGTCCTTCACATTGGTCTTGAGCGCCGCCGGGTTCATGGCGACGAGGACGTCGGGCGCATCACCTGCAGTATCGATTTCGGACGCACCGAAATTGATCTGGAACGCCGACACGCCAAACAGCGTGCCCTGTGGTGCCCGGATTTCGGCCGGAAAATCTGGGAAAGTCGCAAAGTCGTTTCCCGCCAAGGCGGACGACAAGGTGAATTGCCCACCCGTCAACTGCATGCCGTCGCCCGAGTCCCCCGCAAAGCGGACCACTACGGCTTCGGGATGGGGAATGTCGGCTTGGGATTGGGTGTCGATGCTGCGCACGGCAGTAGCCATTTCGTAAAGTCCCGCTGAATTTCATTATCCTGTTAATTCGTCCTTATGCGCGCTTTTGCGCCAAATCCAAATAGGAAATCTGTTTTGTGGCACAGCGGGGCTTTGCCATGGACGCGCCATCTGCTTCGCGTTATGCCTCGATCGAGGAACAATAGGAGAGAGACGATGAGCAACCATTTTGTGCGACCCGATGTACAGGCATTTCTTGATTTTTTGAATGCACAGCCGGGCCCCAAAATGCACGAACTTTCCGCTACGGAAGCGCGCGGGATGATGGTCGCCATGGGCTCTGTGGCCGAGGAAGAACTCGGAGAAATAGCCGTCGTTCGCGATCTTTCAATTCCCGGGCCAGCCGGTGCGATTCCCGCGCGACTCTATGACAACCGCGAAGGCCGGGGTGCAGGTCTGGTAATGGTTTTCTATCATGGTGGCGGTTTTGTGATCGGCGATCTCGACGTTTACGGCCCCTATTGTGCGGAAGTTTCGCGGCAACTCGACATGCCCGTCATCTCCATCGACTACCGCCTCGCGCCAGAACATCGCTTCCCGGCCGCCGCAGTTGACTGCGAGGCTGCCACCCGCTGGATTGCGGGCAGCCCGTCGGAACTGGGATTGCAAGTAACCGGACTTGTAACCTCTGGCGACAGCGCCGGCGGCAACCTGACCATTGCAACCACTATGGCCCTGCGGGACAATCCAGCTGCAGTCCCCGTCTTGGTTCAGCATCCGATCTATCCGGTCGTGACCGATAGCGATGATTGGCAAAGCATGCGCGATTTTGCCGAGGGCTTTTTGCTCACCGCCGATTCCATGGCCTATTTCCATGCAGCCTATCAGGCCGATGCAAATGACTATCGCGGTGCGCCGATTCGGTTTTCGCAAGAAGGCATGCCGCCTTCTCTCGTCACCACGGCAAGTCTCGATCCGTTGCGTGATCAAGGCCTGGCGTATGTCGAGGCATTGAAGGCGGCAGGGGTTCCCGTCCAGCATCGCAGCGCGGATGGCAATGTCCATGGTCACATTACGCTGCGCAAGGCCATCCCCTCCTCTAAGGAAGATGTTGCAGGAAACCTTGCAGCATTGAAGGCGATGCTCGCCGAAGCGATGGAAAACGCCTGAGGCCCAGTTGATGAGCGACGGAGACGATCTGCCCTACCGACCCTGCGCCGGCATCATGCTCGCCAACCGGTCAGGGCTGGTCTTTGTCGGCCAACGGATCGATAATCCGGGCGATGCATGGCAAATGCCGCAGGGCGGCATCGACGATGGGGAAGACCCGGAGACGGCGGCGTTTCGGGAACTGGGCGAAGAAACCGGGCTGTTTCCGCACCATGTGGACCTGATCGCCCGCAGCAAGGAAGAATATTTCTATGACCTTCCTCCAGAATTGCAGGGCAACATCTGGGGCGGGCGATGGCGCGGTCAGCGGCAATGGTGGTTCCTGATGCGGTTCAAGGGCGACGATGCAGACATCAACATCGAAACCCACCATCCGGAATTCTCTCGGTGGAAATGGGCTGAAGCTTCTGAGTTGCCTAAGCTGATCGTGCCGTTCAAACGGCGCATTTATGAAGCTGTTGTTGCGGAATTCGGGCCGCTGATCTGAGTCAGTTCGACTGCTGCACGGTCGGTTTGATTTCAACCGCGCTGGCCTGAACCGCATCCTTCAGCTTTGCCTTTTCGATCGCAGAAGACAGCCTCTCACTTTCGCTGCACTTGGAACGACATAAAATCTGCAACCGGGCCAGGTTCTTGCCTGCCGCGTCAAGCGCCCCCTTCGATGCCATCAATTCGCCTTGCGCCGCGATGATCGCGATGTCGTTCGGCTCGATATCCAGCGCACTTTTGTAGAAGGATATGGCTTTCCCTTTGAGGCCTAGTTGCGCTGAAACCTCAGCCATACCGACAAAGGCGGAGCGGTTTCGCGGGTCAACTGCCAAGGCAGTTTCGAACCAGCCCAATGCCTCATCAAGCTTTCCGGCCTTTTGCAAGGCAACACCTTCCGCAACCAAAGCCATCGATTGCGGGTCGATTTCATAATCGGCTTTTTTTCCGATGCTGGCGCTCGATGCCACCAGGAACAAGGCGGACAGTGCGATGACGGGTGGCGAAAAACGCATGATCAAATTCCAATAACTTTGCACCGATAGCCCCCGCTAACATAGCTTGTGCAAACGCGCCATGTAGAAGCCATCGCTACTGTCATGCGCCGGGGTTAGCAAGATGCCTGCGCCATCGCGCCGTCCTGCGCGGACCGAACCAAGATCTGGCTCGAACCCTTTTGCACGCTCCAGAAAGCCGTCAGCCTGATCCCTGCCTTCGCAAGCGAACAATGAACAGACGGCGTACACCAGACGGCCACCAGGTTTCACCAATTGCGCCGCGATATCGAGCAGACGCGCCTGCTCGGTTACTAGTCGCTGCATATCGCGCTGCTCCAGCCGCCATCGGGTTTCGGGGTTGCGGCGCCAGGTTCCGCTGCCCGAACAAGGGGCGTCGATCAGGACGATGTCGCACGCTTCTGAAAGATCATCCAATGTTGCCAGCTCTTTGCCAGGGTTGAGCAAGCGGGTTTCGATAAACTCAGCCTTTGCCCGGACAGCGCGGGGTGGCAATTGCGCCAACCGATCACGGCTTGTGTCGGCAGCGATAAGCCTGCCCTCCCCCGCCATATGCGATGCCAGCGCCAGCGTCTTCCCACCCGCCCCTGCGCACAGATCGAGCACTGTCATGCCAGGCTTGGCTTCACACAGTTCCGCGATCAACTGGCTACCAAAATCCTGCACCTCAACGGCTCCGCTTTGATAAACCGGCTCCGCCTCGATGGAAAATCCTGTCGGCAAACGCAGGCCATCGGTGCAGTCTTCCATTTGCTGCGCTTCGGGAAGCTGGACTTGAACCTGCTCCGGTGAAGCGACGAGCCTGTTCACGCGAATGTCGAGCGGCGCGCGCTCCAGCAAAGCCGGAAATTCGTCTCCCGTCACCAGTTCCGAAAATAGCGGCTTCACCCATTCAGGCACGATATCACCCGACGCTTTCGGTTCGCTTGGATCAATAGCTTTCGGCCCATAGGCCGAGCCATCGAACAGAGCCGCCAGCTCCTGATCGGCACCAGCCAAAGCGACCATCGCGGCACGTCCGTTTTCCGGTCGTTCGCCAAATGCCCGGATTGCGCGCCATGCAAGATCGCGGATCGCGCGCCTGTCTTTTGATCCGGCATATCGGCGTGCAGCAAAGAAGGCCGCAGCCACACGATCCGCCGAGCCGCCCTTTTCGCGTGTTGCCACGATTATCTCATCGAGCAACTCAATCGCTGACTGCACTCTCGCGGCGGGCTTCATGCCTGCAGCTCAACGCGTCGGATAATTGGGTGCTTCCCGGGTGATGGTAACATCGTGGACATGGCTTTCGCGCAAACCGGCATTGGTTATCTGCACAAAGCGCGCACGCTCTTGAAGGTCAGCGATGGTTGCGGAGCCTGTATAACCCATCGCAGCCTTCACTCCGCCAACGAGCTGGTGGATCACGTCAGCCGCAGGGCCTTTATAGGGCACCTGGCCTTCAATACCCTCCGGCACCAGCTTGAGTTGGTCCTTGATATCCTGCTGGAAATAGCGATCTGCCGATCCACGCGCCATCGCACCCACCGATCCCATTCCGCGGTAGCTCTTATAAGCACGACCTTGGTAGAGGAAAGTCTCACCAGGTGCCTCTTCGGTTCCCGCCAGCAACGAACCAACCATCACGCTCGCCGCACCGGCGGCCAAAGCCTTGGCCAAGTCGCCCGACGTACGAAGCCCACCATCGGCGATCACAGGAATGCCAGACTTGGCAGCTTCCTCAGCCGAATCCATGACCGCGGTTAACTGCGGAACGCCAACACCCGCAACGACGCGAGTCGTACAGATGGAGCCCGGCCCGATGCCGACCTTCACGCCATCCGCACCAGCATCGATCAGTGCGCGCGTCGCTTCGGCAGTGGCGACATTGCCTGCAATGACCTGAACCTTGCTCGACATTTTCTTGATTTCGGACACTGCGACGGAAACCATCTTGCTGTGCCCATGGGCCGTATCGACGATGATGACATCGCATTCCGCATCTATAAGCGCTCGGGTACGCTCCAAGCCCTTGTCACCCACCGTCGTTGCCGCAGCCACGCGCAAGCGGCCCGTCGCATCCTTGGTTGCGTCGGGATAGGTAACGGCCTTTTCGATATCCTTGACGGTGATCAGGCCAACGCAGTGAAAATCATTGTCGACGACCAACAGCTTTTCGATGCGGCGCTGGTGCAAGAGGCGCCGGGCCTCTTCTTGCGCAACGCCTGCTTGAACTGTCGCGAGATTGTCGCGCGTCATCAGTTCGGACACCGGCTGCATCGGGTTTTCTGCAAAGCGGACGTCGCGGTTGGTAAGGATGCCGACCAGCTTTCCGCTCGCTTCGACCACAGGGATACCCGAAATCCGGTTTTCCAGCATCAGCGCCTGCGCTTCGGCAAGCGTCGCATTTGGCGCGATCGTGATCGGGTTGACGACCATGCCCGATTCATACCGCTTCACCTGACGCACAGCTGCCGCCTGTTCCTCAATCGACAGATTGCGATGCAACACGCCGATCCCGCCCAACTGGGCCATCACGATCGCCATGCGCGCTTCTGTAACGGTATCCATCGCCGATGACATGATCGGGATGTTGAGCGAGATTTCAGGGGTTATCCGCGTGCGGGTATCGGCCTGGCTCGGCAGGATGTCAGACTCGCAAGGCTGCAACAACACATCGTCGAAGGTAAGGCCGAGGCGGATTTTATCGGATTTCATGGTGCCACTTTGCTTTGTCTGGGTGTCGAGTCGTGGCGGCCCATGTAAACAGTAGACCGACTATTCGCCAGTCCCCTTCTCGGGCTTTTTGGGCTTGTATTTGCGGGTGTCAGCAAAATAGCGCCCCAGTTCGACGTGCAGGTCCGCATCCTCGGCTGCCCCGCCCAGCTGGATACCATCGCGAACCTCATCTTCGGGGCCGTGATAATCCGATTTCAGAAAGGCATCGAGCTTGGCGAGATCGGCAAATGATCCACCAACCATTAGTGCAGGAACATTTTTCTCGGTCAGCGCCCAACCATCCTGCCTTTGGAGGAAGGCGTTGGCATCCGTCGAAGGTTCGATTTTGCGTCGCAGTTTGCGCGCCACCTTTTCGATATCGTCATCCAGATCGGTCTTGCCGCGACCTATGATGGCCACTTTGGCACCTTTGGGCGCGATGGCCACCGTGTCTATGTTGAGCACTACCTTGATCTGTTCCAACGGCACCACCGGATCAGCGGCAAAGGCACGCGCGCCAATCAGGCCATATTCCTCCGCCGTCGTGCCAATGAAGAGAATATCGCGATCAAAACGGGCTTTACCAAGGCGTTTCGCCACTTCGATCAAGACAGCCATGCCGCTGGCATTATCAACCGCGCCATTGCAGATGCGATCCTCGGCACCTTCGGGGCGACAAATACCGAAATGGTCCCAATGGCCCATGAAAATCACCGCGCCGCTTCCGGATTTTTTACCTGGAATGCGGCCAATGATATTATTGCTGCTGATCCGTTCGACATCGGTCTCGACGTCAAGATTGGCTGAAAGTCCAAATGACTGCCCGGCATAATCAGCGGCCCGTGCGGCAACGCGCAGTTTATCCCAGTCTCCGCCCGCAGCAGTCACCAGAGCCACCATATATTGCGGGCTGACTACGCCTTCGACATCGGCTCTCTTATCACGCGCCTCCCACGTAATCGGGCGAGAGAGGATGGCACGACGGAAAACGGGGAAATCAAATTGTTCTCCCGATATGGACACAACACCTGCTGCACCGGCATCAATCAGCGCAGTGCGGCGCGCGCGTGCTGATTTCATATCAGCCGGCAGAAAATCGGCATCATCGGCCAACACAAAGACCAGCTTGCCTTTAACGTCCGCGACAACCTTGCCCTGCCCGTTGACGCCATGTCCGACGAACAAGGTGGGCAATGCGTCTGCCTTGTACTGCCTTTCGCGACCCACCAGCAGGATATCGTCGCTCACTACGCGCAGCTTTTCACCCTTTGCGAAGAACTGGGCTGTGGCCTGTTTCGGGCCGCGCCGGATGAGATCGACCGGCTGATACCAGCTGCCGTCACGCGCACCGGGTTTGAGACCCGCTTTGCTCCACTGCTTCTGCAGATAAGTTAGCGTCTTGCGCTCGCCTTCGGTGCCGGGCCCACGGCCCTCAAACTCGTCCGACGCCAGAATCTCGACATGCTTGCGCAATTCGGATTCGGTTACAGGTTTGCCGATAACGGCAACACTGGTGAGGCAGGTAAGCAGGAGAAATGATGTAAAACGGAGCGCGCGCATCCACGCAGTTAGTCTAACTGCCTACCGTATGTCGAGAACGTTCTATCGTTCGGCGCGCCTGTTCGACATGCATCGATTCGATCATCTTGCCCTCGTGCCGCTGGGCACCACCTGTGGCCGCAGCTATAAGTGCCTGTGCTGCAGCTATTTCCTCATCGCTCGGCCCGAATGCTGCGTTGGCGATTGCAACCTGATTGGGATGGATCAGCGTTTTGCCAGTAAATCCATAGGCGCGCCCTTGGCGGCATTCCGCCTCCAATCCGCTCATGTCGTCCAGCTTGTTGTTCACGCCATCAAAAGCCGGTTTGCCAGCCGCGGCAGCAGCCAGCACCATTGTTTGAAGCGCAAGTTCCAGACCCTCGCGATTGGGCCCCGGCCGGATACCCATATCGGCGCAGATATCATTCACACCGGCAATAAGCCCGGCGACCGAAGGATGTGCGGCAATATCGCGGCAATTATACAAGCCGAGAGGGCCTTCAATCATCGCTAGCACCGGGTTGGGCAGCCGTTGGGTAGGTACGTCCAAATCCGCAGCATTTTCGACCTTGGGCAGCACGAAACAATCCGCAGCCGATCGCTCGACCGCAATGATATCGGCTTCAATTTCCGGGCTGTCCAATCCGTTGAGGCGGATGGCGACCAGTTTACCTGGAAATCCTTTCGCAACTTCGGCGACGGCGGCTTCGCGCGCCTCTGCCTTGCGGTCTGCGGGAACCGAATCCTCAAGATCGATAATCAGCATATCGACGTCGAGGCCTCGTGCCTTTTCAAGCGCGCGTCCGTTGATTGCCGGCACGTACATGGCTGTCCGCACCAATTTCAGCTTTTCAACCAATGTCATAGTCTGCGCACCTTGTCCGATTTCGCTTGGCAAGTCCCCGCATATTTGGGAGATGGATGGCAGTCAAATAGGAGCTGGGCATGGAAACCTTTGTAATCGTATTGCTGGTACTCGCAGTGATATTCCTGATGATGGGGATCACAGTCGTTCGGCAAGGCCATGTCTATACCATTGAACGCTTTGGCCGCTTTACCCATGCCGCGCATCCGGGCTTCAACTTCATCGTTCCTTTCGTCGATCGCGTCGGCCGCAAGATCAACATGATGGAGCAAGTGCTCGATATTCCTGGGCAGGAAATCATCACCAAGGATAATGCCATGGTCGGCGTGGATGCCGTGGTGTTCTTCCAGGTGCTCGATGCGGCAAAAGCTGCCTATGAAGTTTCCGACCTGTATGTCGCGATCATGCAGATCACGACGACCAACCTGCGCACCGTCATGGGATCGATGGATCTCGACGAGACGTTGTCCAAACGTGATGACATCAACGGTCGTTTGCTGGGCGTTGTTGATCACGCCACAAGTCCGTGGGGCGTGAAGATCACGCGTGTCGAAGTGAAAGACATTCGCCCACCCGCTGACATTTCCAACGCCATGGCCCGCCAGATGAAAGCCGAACGTGAAAAGCGTGCGCAAATCCTGGAAGCGGAAGGTCTGCGCGCCGCAGAAATCCTGCGGGCAGAAGGCGAGAAGCAAGGCGCGATCCTGCAGGCAGAAGGCCGTCGGGAGGCTGCGTTCCGTGATGCAGAAGCGCGCGAGCGTGAGGCTGAAGCTGAAGCAAAGGCCACGCAGATGGTATCTGACGCCATTGCCAGCGGCAACGCGCAGGCGATCAACTATTTCGTTGCGCAAAAATATGTGGAGGCAGTCAGCCAGTTTGCGACATCGCCCAACAGCAAAACGATCCTGTTCCCGGTCGAAGCAACGCAGTTGATCGGTACATTGGGCGGAATTGGCGAACTCGCCAAGGATGCGCTTTCCAGCGAGAAGGGCAAGTAAGATGGCCGAC
Organism: Sphingorhabdus sp.; assembly: GCA_023262005.1. Lineage (GTDB taxonomy): Bacteria > Pseudomonadota > Alphaproteobacteria > Sphingomonadales > Sphingomonadaceae > Sphingorhabdus_B > Sphingorhabdus_B buctiana. The sequence goes on from JALREL010000076.1 coordinate 8,710, forward strand.
TGGCTGGCTTCGCTCGAACCCCACTGGTTCTGGTTATCGGTGGGTGTGGCGCTTGGCGTGATCGAAATGTTGGCGCCCGGCTTTTTCCTGATGTGGCTAGGTGTTGCAGCGATCATCGTCGGGCTGCTCGCATGGGTTTTGCCGATTTCGCTGCCTTTGCAGGTCGCGCTCTTTGCCGTCCTCTCGGTGCTGACGGTCTACGCAGGCAAGCGTTTTCTGAAAGACAATCCGATCCAGTCCGAAGATCCGGCCCTCAACGATCGCGGTGCACGATTGACCGGAGAGATCGTCACCGTGATCGAAGCCATCGCCGATGGTCGAGGCCGCGTCAAAGTGGGTGATGGCGAATGGAACGCCCGGGGCGCAGACGCGCCTGTCGGGTCCAAGGTGCGCGTGATTGGCGCAGAGGGTGCTGTCCTGAAAGTTGAACCGCTGGCTTAAACTTCAAAAGTCGGGATGTCGGTCGTCGAAATGCGATGGCACCAATGCCCATGCTATTGACCGCGGCCGCCCGCCAGCTATCAAACCGGGACCAATTTGAGGAGCCTTCCCCGTGCCAGAAGCATTGCAAAACATCTCCAGACGCCAGACGATTGTCGCATTGGGCACAGGGGCCGCTGCGCTGGCTTTGGGCGGCTGCGCGCGCACCGGCACAGCGATTGCGTCGGCCCCTTCGCCGCAATCAGCACTCGCGGAGAGAGCCAACACCTTATTAGGCTCGATTGCGGATAACCTTCTCACGCATTCGCCCGAAGGCGCTACCTCGCTAGGCATAGACACTGGCGCTCGCGCAGCAATGCGAGGCAAATTGGCGGATCGCTCAGCTTCTGGCCAAAAAGCTATAGCCGATACCCTTGCCGCCGATCTGAAACGCGTGCGCGCGTTCGACAAAACCGGTCTCGATCATTCCACCCGCACAAGCCTCGCAGTGGTCGAAAGCGCATATGACGTGGCGCTGGATGGATTCGCCCTGCCCTATGGCGACGTCGCAGTGGGCGGCTGGCGCAACACGCCTTATGTCGTCATCCAGAATGTCGGTGCGTATCTTGATATTCCCCGTTTCCTCGATAGCGACCACCCCATCCGCAATTCGGCAGATGCCGAAGCCTATCTCGCGCGCCTGACGGCCTATGCAGCGATATTGGATGGCGAGACGGGGCGTTTGAAAGATGCGGCAGGCAAAGGATTGTTTGCGCCTGCTTTCCTTATCGAAAAAGCCATCAAACAAATGGAACAAAGCCTGGCCGGCGCGCGGCAAGGCGGCGGGTTGGCCGAAAGTATCACGCGGCGGACAAAGGCGCTGGGGATTGCTGGTAACTGGTCAGATCGCGCGACGCAAATATCGCGCGATCTGGTTGCACCGGCGCTCGAACGACAACTCGCCGAGTTGAAGGCGCAATTGCCCAAGGCAAACATGGATGCAGGCATGTGGGCGCGCCCGCGCGGTGATGAATTCTACGCCTGGGCGTTACGCGCGAGCACCACAACACGCATGACACCTGAAGAGGTGCACCAGATGGGGCTGGACGAGCTTCGCACGCTGCACGGCCGCATGGATCCGATCCTGAAAAGTCTCGGCTATACGCAGGGCTCGGTCGGCGAACGCATGAATGCGCTGGCAAAGGACCCTCGCTTCAAATTCAGCGAAGGCGATGCAGGTCGCGCCGAGATCATGGCCTTCATCCAGGAATGGCTAGGCAAGATCCGTGCTGAAATGCCCCGGGCTTTCCGCACTTTGGTCCGCGGCAATCTGGAGGTGAAGCGTCTTCCGCCCGAGGAAGAGCCTGGCGCACCTGGCGCCTATGGCGGGGCTGGCTCGATCGATGGCTCAATCCCCGGCAAGTTCTGGATCAACCTTCGCACGACTGACCTGCACAGCAAATACAGCTTGCCCGACCTTACTTTCCATGAAGCCATCCCCGGTCATGTCTGGCAGGGCGAATATGCGAACCAAATGCCGCTGATCCGCACCATGCTGGCCTTCAATGCCTATAGCGAAGGTTGGGCGCTCTACGCCGAGCAACTGGCGGACGAACTTGGTCTTTATGACGATTATCAGGTCGGCCGCCTTGGCTATCTTCAGTCTCTCGCTTTCCGCGCTTGCCGCCTTGTCGTCGACACCGGGCTGCATGCAAAGCGCTGGACGCGCGAACAGGGCGTCAAATTCTTTGTCGAGGAAAATGGCTCGAACGCGCTTGAGGTGGCCAGCGAAGTCGATCGCTATTGCAGTTGGCCGGGCCAAGCTTGCGGTTACAAGGTCGGGCACAGCGAAATCGTTCGCCAACGGGGATTGGCACAGGCCGCATTGGGCAGCCGCTATGACCTGCGCGATTTCAACGACACCGTGGTGAGAGGCGGCAATGTTCCGCTCGATGTGCTCGCGAAAAATGTCGCCGAATATGTTGCGGGTGCCAAGGCCTGACCCGTTCAGACTTCGATTAGGGGGCGCAGATCAGGCTCGACAAACCCCAGGCGGGCTTCGACAGAGAAGAGCAGTTCGCGCGAATAATGCGCGAGCGGCAATTCGCGCCTCCCGCGGGGTGATAGCAGCAACGCATTGACCGCTTTGTACAAGGGCGTGCCGCCAACATCGCGCAAATGCGCACGAACCGCAGCTACATAGACCTGCGTTATGGTATCGTGATAGCCCTGCGCCTCGTCATTCACCCCGCCGACGGCGACATTGTAGCTCGAAATGATGCTGCGCATTTCGCGCTCAGCATCTATTTCTGGTCGCTCGCGCACGATCCAGAGACATGCTGCGAGATGTGCTTCATGAGTCCATGTTTCGCGCGGCAATGTGCGCGCCAAAAGTCCTTCACCCACATGGATGATGCTCGCGTCATCAGGGAATAATCGGGGTGAATAATCGGTCATTTCCGGGGTCCTGAAACTCCCGGAAATGGCCGGGACCCTTATGCGGCGGTAGGAGCAGCCTGCTTCACGCCTTCATCGACATGTTGTTCGAATTGCTCGAAATTGTCGATAAATGCCTGGACAAGCTTTTGCGCCGTTGCGTCATAGGCTGCCTTGTCGGCCCATGCTTCGCGCGGATCAAGGATCTTGCTATCAACACCTGCAACCGCGACCGGGAATTCGAACCCGAAGTTCGGATCCTTGCGGAACTCGGCATTGTTGAGGCTTCCGTCGAGCGCCGCATTAAGCAGCGCGCGGGTGGCCTTGATCGGCATACGGCTGATGCCCGGATCGGTTGCCTTGCCGCCAGTCCAGCCGGTGTTGACCAACCAGCAGGTAACACCGCCCTTGGCGATACGCTCCTTCAGCAAATTGCCGTAAACGCTGGGATGGCGCGGCATGAAGGGGGCGCCAAAGCAGGTCGAGAAGGTAGCAGTCGGTTCGGTCACGCCAATTTCGGTACCGGCAACGCGTGCGGTATAGCCCGAAAGGAAGTGGTACATCGCCTGATCAGGCGTCAACCGCGCAATCGGGGGCAGCACGCCATAGGCATCGGCGGTCAGCATGATGATGTTTTTCGGTACCGGCCCCAGATTGTCCTTCGACGCATTGGGAATGAAGTCGATCGGATAGGAACCACGGCTGTTTTCAGCGAGGCTGTTGTCGTTGAAATCAAGCTCGCGGGTCTCGGCATCCATGACGACGTTTTCGAGCACGGTGCCGAAACGCTTTGTGGTGGCATAGATTTCAGGCTCAGCCTCGGGCGAAAGATTGATCATCTTCGCATAGCAGCCGCCTTCAAAGTTGAAGACTGCGGTGTCCGACCAGCCATGCTCATCATCACCGATAAGCGTGCGGCTGGCATCGGCCGACAGTGTGGTCTTGCCAGTACCCGAAAGGCCAAAGAAGATCGCGGTATCGCCGTTGGGGCCGATATTGGCCGAGCAATGCATCGGCATTACGCCCTGTTCGGGCAGCAAGTAATTGAGGATGCCGAATACCGACTTCTTCATTTCACCGGCATAAGCGGTGCCGCCGATCAGGATCAGTTTTTCGGTAAAGTTCACCGCAATGACAGTCTCGCTGCGGCAGCCATGGCGCGCCGGATCCGCGCGGAAGCTGGGTAGGTCGATAATTGTATATTCCGGAACCAGATCGGCTAGTTCCTTCGTTTCCGGACGCACCAGTAGCGTACGGATGAACAGATTGTGCCACGCGAATTCGTTGATCACGCGAACATTGACGCGATATTCGGGCTGCGAGCCACCGAACAGGTCGGCTACGTAAAGCTTGTCCTTGGCCGCGAGCGCCGCGTAGAAATCCTCTTTCAGTGCAGCAAAATGTGCGGGGTCCATCGCGACATTGGTCTTGCCCCAATGGATGGTGCTTTCGGTGTTCGCATCGCGCACGATGAATTTGTCCGAAGCTGAACGACCGGTGTGCTTTCCGGTTTGCACGACCAACGGACCGTCTTTCGCCAGCTTGCCTTCACCATTTGCCAGGGCCGATTCGACCAAGGGAGCCGTACCGAGGTTCCAGAAAATCTTAGCACTGGTGTTAATGCCTTGTTTTTCGAGCGAGAAGTTCGGCGTTACGGACACGATGGCTTCCTTTTGAAAATGACTGTGCATAGGTATGCACGGGGAATGTAGCGGCCCCTAACCTACCGCTGACTTTTCGTCAAACGCTCCCCGCAGCATTTTACTCAAGAAAATTGTCACACCCTGCAACATTGCCTTTCTGCCCGGCATTGATGCTTTCCCAATGCCTTTCTATAAGCGCGACAATGTCCGCCTCCATCGCCCTTGTCGACGACGATCGCAATATCCTCACATCGGTTTCGATTGCCATGCAAGCGGAGGGCTATGTCACACGCCTCTATCCCGATGGGGAGGCCGCGCTGAAAGCACTTTTGGAGAACCCTGCCGACCTTGGCATTTTCGACATCAAGATGCCGCGCATGGATGGCCTCGAGCTACTTCGGCGTTTGCGCGAAAAATCCGATATGCCGGTAATTTTCCTGACATCAAAGGATGAAGAACTCGATGAGGCGCTCGGCCTCGCCATGGGTGCCGACGACTATATCACCAAGCCCTTTTCGCAGCGTCTGCTGGTTGCTCGCGTCAAGGCAATCTTGCGGCGTACGGCGGTGCGCAGCCGCAGCCTTGAAGAGGAAAGCAAGGATGAACCCGAACCGCTACATCGCGGCGATTTGGAAATGGACCCTGCCCGTCACCATGTGAAATGGAAAGGCAAGCCGGTAACGCTTACGGTTACTGAATTCCTCATTCTTGAAGCACTGGCAGCTAGGCCAGGCGTGGTTCGCACGCGGAGCCAGTTGATGGACATTGCCTATCATGACGACGTCTATGTCGATGATCGCACCATAGACAGCCACATCAAGCGCCTGCGCCGGAAGTTTCGGGAAATAGACCCCGAATTCTCTGCAATCGACACGCTCTATGGCGCTGGATATCGCTTTGCAGACGCCTGATACTGATCGATTCCAGTTACGCTGGAGCCGCAAACTATCCCTGACGTCGCGCATCCTCGCCGTTAATCTTTTTGCACTCGCATTGATGGCAAGCGGGCTCTTTTTCCTCGACAGCTATCGGACGAGGCTGGTGGCTGAGCGCCAGGAAGCCGCTGAAACACAAGTTGTTCTGCTGGCCTCGGCCATCGCCAGAATGTCTCCCGCAGATGCGCAAGCGACACTCTCCGCTTTTGCCAAGAACGGGAAATCGCGGGTGCGCCTCTATAACCAGAGTGGCGAAAAAACTTATGACAGTGCGGCTGCGGTTGGTGTGACGTTTCAATTGGCGGACCCCAGCAAAGAGCCGTGGAGGAAAACCGCTGCCCGCTGGATGGACATGGGCTTCGATTTCCTCGTGCAAGCGCCCGACTTGGCCAGTTACCAGGAACCGTCAAAGGACAACGCTGCGGCTTGGCCCGAATTGCGTCAATTGAAAGCAGGCCTAGGCAATTCATTGGTCCGTTTTGCACCAGACTTGACCCATGTCGTCTCGGCAGCGACAATCATGCCCGACGGAACCAGATTGCTGACGACCGGTAATCCGCGCGATGTGCGTTCTCTGGTGCGGGCGGAGCGTTTCAGCATCGGCATATTCATGCTGGTGGTGTTGGTGGTCTCCGTCCTGCTGTCACTGTTCCTTGCGCGAACCATTGTGCGGCCGTTGCAATATCTGGCGCGCGCGGCAGTTCGGGTGCGCCTTGGCCGTTCGCCAGATGTCACCATTCCCCGCATGCCGTCGCGCCGAGACGAAATCGGCATGCTCGCCCGCGCGCTTTCCGACATGAGTAGCGCGCTGCGCCAGCGCATTGATGCAACCGAGGCATTTGCTGCCGATGTAGCGCATGAAATCAAAAACCCCCTCGCCTCGTTACGCTCAGCGCTGGATGGAATCGACAACGTCTCTGATCCGGCGTTGCGCGCCCAATTGATGGCAGTGGCGCATGCCGATGTACAGCGGATGGATCGACTGATCAGTGACATTTCCGACGCCAGCAGGATCGACGCCCAACTCGCCAAGGCCAATTTCGAACCCATCGACATGGGTGACATGATCGAACAGTTGCTGGAGGCGCGCGAAAACCGAGCGGCAGACGGAGCAGTGCGGATTGCCTTTGCGCGGCCGCGCCGGGGGATAACCGTAGTCATGGGAGAGGATATCCGCATCGAGCGTGTACTCACTAATCTGCTGGATAATGCGGTATCCTTTTCACCTCCGGACGGCGTGGTGGAAATATCCGCGACACGCAGCGACGATGAGGTGATCATCAGGATTAGCGACCAAGGACCGGGAATTCCCCCGCACGAGCGGGAAACCGTTTTCCGCCGTTTCCATAGTGCCCGCCCAGAAAATGAAGGCTTTGGCAAGCATAGCGGTCTCGGCCTCGCTATCGCGCGCACGATCATCGAGGGTCATCATGGCAGCATCAGCGTCGACGATCGCGAGGATGGCTTGCAAGGCGCGTGCTTCCGCATCAGCCTGCCCGCTGCACAGGCGCCGGAGCCAGCGGGATGAATAACAGCGCAACCCTCGTCCATGCGACTGCTGTCGCAATAAATGGTCAGGGTGTCTTGCTGACAGGTCCGTCCGGTGGCGGCAAATCCGATCTGGCCTTGCGGCTCATAGATCGAGGTGCTGCCCTCATCTGCGATGATTATTGCGACATTGTCAGTGGCAAAACCGGCCCGATCATCAGGTCGAAGCCGAATATTGCCGGCATGATCGAGGTGCGCGGTGTGGGGATCATGAACATTCCCCATGTGGAGAGTGCGCCATTGGCTCTTGCACTTAACCTTGGTGATGTAGCCGAACGATTACCCGACGACAGCAGCGTCGTTTCGCTTTCGGGCTGGTCGGTTCCTGCCTACCCGCTTACCCCATTTGAACAATCGGCACCGCTGAAAGCCGAGATGCTACTCAAACGGATCATTGACGAAAAGCGCGTTCCAGTGCGATTGTTTACGCAAGGTTACGAACGGAGCGCGGTGTGAGCATAGGAGCGACCAGCAGGATTTTGCTTGTCACCGGACTATCTGGGGCAGGAAAATCGACCGTTCTCAAGACCTTGGAAGATCTTGGCTGGGAAGCGATTGACAATTTTCCAGTACGCCTCGCAAAGCCGCTGCTCGATCTGCCGCAAGCCGAAGGTTCGGGCGATGCTGATATGCCATTGGCAATCGGATTTGACAGCCGGACGCGTGGGTTCGAACCAACGCGCTTGATCAACGAGATAAGGCAGCTTCAAAAGCGCGACGATGTCGAAATCATGACATTGTTTGTCGATTGTGCAGGCGCTGAAATCGAGCGCCGTTATTCGGAAACACGAAGGCGCCATCCGCTTGCGCAAGATCGACCAGCCATCGACGGGATTGCGCAAGAACGTGCGTTGATGGAGCCGCTGCGCGACTGGTCGGACCTGGTGATTGACACTAGCCACATGTCGGCAAGTGACCTTCAGGCAGAAATTCGCGACCGGTTCCGTCAGCCAGATGGCAAAATGACCGTTTCCTTGGTCAGTTTCGGCTTTTCGCGCGGTGTCCCGCCCAATGCCGACCTCATTTTTGACCTTCGCTTCCTGCAAAACCCGCACTGGGATCCGGAATTACGTCCGATGACAGGGCTCGATCGCGCTGTCGGAGAATATGTATCGGCGGATGAAGGCTATCAGGAGGCCTTTGATCGCATTGCCGATCTATTGCGCTTCCTGCTTCCACGATACGACGCACAGGGCAAAGCTTATGTCACGATCGGCTTCGGCTGCACCGGAGGGCGGCATCGCTCGGTGTTTGTGACCGAGGAATTTGCCCGTTTGCTTCGCGAAGATGGTTACTCCCCAAGCGTAAAACATCGCAATCTCCACTCAAGGCCTGTTGACGCGCTCGAATGGCAAGGTAATCAGGCGCGCCCCATGTATAACGATTGAAGAAGAATTGGGGTTTCTAACAGGGATATGGTAGCGGGATACGCATGATCGGACTTGTCTTGGTTACCCATGGCACATTGGCGAGCGAATTTGTCGTCGCCATGGAGCATGTGGTCGGCCCACAAAAGCAGATTGCAACCATCTGCATCGGCCCGCGCGACGATATGGAAACGCGTCGCAAGGAAATCTCCCAGGCGATCAAGGATGTCGATAGCGGCGAAGGCGTTATCATCCTGTCCGACCTGTTCGGCGGCACGCCCTCAAATCTCGCCATTTCGTTGCTCGAAGTGGGCAAGATCGAGGTGATTGCCGGCGTCAACCTGCCGATGCTCATCCGCCTTGAAAGCGCACGCAAGAATATGAGCGTGTCGGATGCCGTGCTCGCTGCGCGCGATGCAGGTCGCAAATATATCAGTGTCGCTTCCGAATTGCTGGAGGCATCGCGGTGAGTCGGGTCAGTCGCACGCTGACCATCGTTAACCAGAAGGGCCTACATGCCCGCGCGAGTGCAAAATTTGTTACATTTGTCAGTCGCTTGCCCGATGGACTTAAGGTCCATGTCGAAAAGGACGGGCAAACGGTCACCGGTACCTCTATCATGGGTCTGATGATGTTGGGCGCCGCCAAGGGCAGCGATATCGTCATCCATATTGAAGGCGAGGATTCCGAAATGGCACTCGAAAAACTCGCCGGACTCGTCACAGACGGCTTCGGCGAAGATTAATCCCATGCGCCGGGAAATTACCGGGTTTTCCAACCCGCTGGTCAAGCGGGTACGATCGCTCCGTGAAAAGAAACACCGCAAGCGTGAAGGCCTTTTCCTTGCCGAAGGCTTGCGGATCCTTACCGAAGCACGCGAAGCTGGTTTCCTTCCCGAAATGCTGTTTCGTTGCTCTGATCGCGATGCCCACAGCCTCGAAATAGCACTCGAGGGCGAAGTGCTTGCCGCCGGTGGCGACGTCATCGAAACCAGCGCCGACATCCTGTCGAAATTGTCGGGCAAGGATAATCCGCAAACAGTCATCGGCGTTTATCGTGAAACCGCCACACCTCTCGAATCGCTCGACCGGAACAGCGCACAGATCTGGCTGGTGGCGCAGGCGATGCGCGATCCCGGCAACCTTGGCACTATGCTGCGCACTGGCGATGCGGTTGGCGCAGGCGGTTTAATCCTCCTAGATGATTCCACCGATCCTTTTTCAGTTGAGGCCGTTCGTGCCAGCATGGGCGCAATCTTCACGCAAAAACTGGTGCAATGCCGGTGGGATGAATTCCTTCCCTGGCTGCGCAATGGCCCCGGCCAGTTGATCGGCACCAGCTTGCAGACCGATGTCGATTACCAGGCACCCAGCTATCGCGCGCCATGCTTCATCCTGACAGGCAATGAAGCCCAAGGGTTACCCGAAGCTTATGAAGAGGAATGCGACCTGCTGGTGAAAATGCCGATGCGGGGCAAGGCGGACAGCCTCAATGCCGCGGTTGCGACGGCCGTGATGGCCTATGAGGTGCTTAACCAGTTCCGGCGTGCCTGAACTTTATTGTTCGTTCGAGGCAAGCAGACCTTGCTCACCATCGCCTGAATAACGTGGCACCGCCTCTACGAGCGGTACTTCTTCCAATTCGCGTTTTCCGGTTTCAATATTCAGTTCGGCAAAGCGGCGACCAGTCGAAACCACATTGCGTTCGAAACTGCCGACGAATTTGTTGTAGTTGTTGACCGCTGATGTCAGTCCGCTGCCAACCGATTTCAGATGCTGTGCGGCAACAGCGATGCGATTGTACATTTCCTTGCCCAAGGCGCCGATTTGCTTAGCTTCACGCGCCAATCCTTCCTGCCGCCACACGCTAGCGACGGTACGTGCAATCGCCACAAGGTTGGTCGGGGTTGCAAGCAAAACGCGCTTTTCGAATGCGTGGTCCCACAATGTCGGATCATGTTCGAGTGCAGCCGCCAGGAAATGCTCTCCGGGCACAAACATGATGACATAATCGGGGGCATCATCGAACTGATCCCAATAGGCTTTGCGCGACAACCCCTCGATATGGTTCTTCATCGATGCGGTATGGCGCGCCATGGCCAGATGCCGCGTCTCATCATCATCGGCGTTGAAACCGTCCTGATAGTCGTTGAGCGAAACCTTGGCATCGATGACAAGGCTGCGACCGCCCGGAACGCGCACGATCGCGTCAGGCCGTAACCGGCCATCTTCAACGGTAACACTCGCCTCGGTGACAAAATCGACATGTTCGGCAAGGCCACAACTTTCGAGTACGTTCTTCAGCTGTTGCTCACCCCAACGACCGCGCGCCTTGGGGGCGTTGCGCAGGCTGTTGACGAGGCGTGCAGCCTCGCTTTGTACCCGTTCCTGCCCTGCCCGCATCTGGTCGATCAATCCGGTGAGCGCGCCATAGGCTTCGGTACGTTCCTTTTCGATCTTGCCGACCTGTTCCTCATAGGCCTTCAATCTTTCGCCCACGGGAGCCAGAAGTTGCTTCAAGCGCTCTTCATTTTTCTCACCCGCCTGGTGGAAACGCTCATCCGCGCGCTGGAGGAAGGCTTGCTGCGCTTCACCCAAAAGCTTTTGCCCAATCTCGCCAAACTGGGCCGACAGCAAATCCTTGGCTTCTGAAAGTGCCTTCAACTGCTCATCAAAGCCGCGTTCGCGCTCCTCAAGCGAGGTTTCCAGCCGCGCCAGACGATCCTTGGCAGCATCCCGTTCTTCAACGACCTCGTTGAGCATCGCACGGAGCTGCGTGGTAGTCTCCGCCCCTGCCCGCCCGACGCGCCCACCCAGAACCCAGCCGATGCCAAGGCCCAGCAGCAATGCTGTTACGACTATGATGATGGCAACTATCGGATCCACTGAACTTCGCCTGCAAAGGAACGAAAGCGGAACATAGCCACCTGCTTGGCTGGGTCAAGCACCTTCAGCGGGAATGGCGGACTTGCGTGCCTTTTTGACCAATCCATAGCGCCACATGCTGAAGGGGATGAGCGCCAGGTACACCACGCAAACCACCGCGAGGGTGATGAGCGGCGCCGTAATCAGTGCGGCGGCAAAGCCCGCGATTGCAACAAGGGCGAAAAAGCGCATGTCGGCGGGGATACGAATGGATTTCCAGCTGAATGTCGCAATGCTGGAAACCATCAACAAAGCGACGAACAGCAACCAAGGCGCAACCAAATAATAGTTGCGGGCTATATCCAGCCCCGTTTCCAGCCAGATGATCATCGGGAACAAGGCGAGCCCTGCACCCGCCGGCGCAGGCACGCCGGTATTGAAGCCAGCCGATTTATGTGGCTGATCCTGCACGTCAATCCGCGCATTGAATCGCGCGAGACGCAAGGCCATGCACAGCGCAAAAAACACCGTGATCGACCAACCGAAGCGCGGCATGTGCTGCAGCGCCCACATATAGGTAACGAGAGCGGGCGTTACGCCAAAGGCCGTCACATCCGAAAGCGAGTCCAGTTCCGCGCCAAATTTGCTTTCACCCTTGAGCATGCGGGCGATACGGCCGTCCATTCCGTCGAGGATACCCGCGCCGACTATGGCCGCAATCGCAGCTTCCCAACGGCCCTGCATTGCAAACCATGCACCCGACAGGCCGGTGCACAGCGCCATGGCGGTGACGGCATTGGGTGCAATCGCGCGGAGCGAAATGCCCGGTCTCTGGAGTTTATCCATGCATCACGGTTTCAGGCCAGCGACCGCCAGTGTCAATGGGCGATTGCACGCAGATCCTGGTCCAAGCCGATTTCTGCGAGGATCGTTTCCCCTGCAATGCAGCGTTGGCCTTTGATGATGCGCGGTGCTGTGCCATGCGGCAGGTACACGTCAACACGGCTACCAAAGCGGATCAAACCCACGCGTTGGCCAGCGGCAACCACGTCGCCTTCCTTTACGAAAGCGATGATGCGGCGCGCGACAAGGCCGGCAATCTGCGTAAAGCCGATACGCACACCATCGGGGCGCTCGACAAGGAAATGCTGGCGTTCATTCTCTTCGCTAGCCTTATCGAGGTCGGCATTCAGGAACTTGCCTGCGATATAGGCCACGCGTTTGATGGTGCCGCGGATTGGCGCGCGGTTGATATGGACATCGAACACGCTCATGAAAATCGAGACACGCGTCATCGGTTGGTCGCCCAGTCCCGCAGGGCCAGCAAGCTCGACCGGTGGCATCACGGTCTCGATCAAGGTCACGAGACCGTCGGCTGGAGCCACGATGAAACGGTCATCAACGGGGGTTGCGCGGGCCGGATCGCGGAAAAATGCCAGCGTCCAGATGGTGATACCCGCCATCGGCCAGGCAAGCGTTTCCCATGCCATGAAGGCGAAAATCGCGGTTACGGCAGCGGCGATCAGTCCGAACTTGCGTCCTTCCGGATGAACCGGAGGGAACGACCATTTTGCGACCCCGGTGCCCCGGTTTGTCAGTTCCTGTTTTGTCATGCGAGCGCCTTCTAGGGACTGTGGCGCGATGTTACAACTATTAGCTTGAACGCTACAAAACCCCCGGATTGTCGACAATCTGTTGACAATCTGTCGAGCCCAGCGATAGCCAGTTTAAATGGCTGTCACTGGATCCGAAGCGACACGATCTGCATCGAATGTGCGAATGACCGCCGCGCAAATCGCGCGCGACGTTATTGATCGGTTGGAAAGTGGTGGATTTGCACCCGGACAACGCCTTGTCGAAGCGGATTTGTGCCTGCGCTATGCAGCAGGGCGACAGATAATCCGCGAAGCTTTGCAGCATTTGAACGCGCTTGGAATCGTTGCTCTTGAGCCCAATCGAGGCGCACATGTCGTGCATGTTTCGCGCGAAGACGCGATCATGACGCTCGAATTGACCGAATTGCTGTTTGGTCTGGTTTCACGCAGCGCCGCCCGCCGCATCGCCGCTGGTGCTGATGCAAGTCGGCTGGACGCCGCTATCGACGAATTGATGCAATCGTCACAATCCGATGATCGCGCGCTCTATATGCGCGCCCGCCGCCATCTGTTTGGCGCGCTTTCCCAAATTGCCGGTAATGCCGAACTTAGCCGGATCATGGATCAGGTTCGCGTCCATGCGATGCGGGCACAATTCGGCTTTGCCGACTTTCGAAAAGGGCATGCGCAGGAACTGGCTGAAATCGGCCACACAGTCATGGCCGGCGATTCCGCAAATGCAGAGGAACAAGCGCGGAAATATGTCCGCAGCATCAGGGAAGCCCTGCAACAACTGTAGCAGGCAGAATTTTTGGGGAGAGAGACAGCATGGAATTTGATCTGATCATCAGGAACGGCGTAATCGTCGATGGCAGCGGCAAACCGGCGTTTACCGGTGACGTCGCAGTCTCCGGCGGAAAGATCGCTGCAGTCGGTAAGGTCGAAGGAAGCGCCAAGCAGGAAATCGACGCCGATGGCAAGCTGGTGACGCCGGGATTTGTCGACATTCACACGCATTTCGATGGCCAGGCAACCTGGGAAAACCGCATGTCCCCCTCATCAAACCATGGTGTCACGACCGTTTTGATGGGCAATTGCGGTGTCGGCTTTGCACCCTGCCGCCCGCATCAGCGCGACATGCTGGTCAAATTGATGGAGGGCGTTGAAGATATTCCAGAGGTGGTGATGGTCGATGGCCTGCCCTGGAATTGGGAAACCTTCCCCGATTATCTCGATGCACTCGAAAAGCGTGAACTCGATGTCGATGTCGCTACGCAGGTGCCGCATTCGGCCGTCCGCATCTTCGTGATGGGTGAGCGCGCGGCGCGCCACGAACCTCCGACCGCCGAAGACCTCGAACAGATGCGGACATTGGTGAAGGAAGCTATCGAAGCAGGCGCATTCGGCGTCACCACTTCACGCAACATGATGCACCGCACGCGCGCCGGAGAACTCGCGCCCAGCCTTTACTCCGAATTTGACGAACTTTGCGCCCTGATGGACGGGTTGGTCGAAGCCAATGCCGGCGTCTTTCAGATGATCCCTGCCCCTTCCAACGATGCTGGCGAAGAATTCGCGCTGCTTCGCGGTTTGGCCGAGCATGGGAAGCGCCCTGTTTCGTTCACACTGCTCGATGTTCCAAACCAGCCCGGCCCCGGTTGGCGCGCGATGCTTCGCGGGCTTGAGCAGGCCCGCCAGGACGGCTTGCAAATGCGCGGACAGGTCGCGCCGCGACCGGTCGGAATGTTCTATGGCCTTGACCTCAGCCTCCATGCCTTCAGCTCTCACCCCAGCTACAAGGCGATTGCAGCACTGCCGCTGGCAGAGCGCGTTGCAAAAATGCGCGACCCGCAGTTCCGCGCGCAATTGCTCTCCGAAAGCCCGGAAGACAGCAATCCGGTAACTTTGGCGCTTATCGATGCTTTCCGCGCTACCAGTGAATGGGAGGACGGACGGCCTAACTATGAACCTGATCGCGCGAGCAGGATGGAGGCGCGCGCGCAGGCAGCTGGGCTGAGCCTTCAGGAATATGCCTATGACCGGCTGCTGCAGGATGACGGTCGCCGGATGTTCTACCTGCCTGCCGCCAATTATACGGAGGGCAATCTGTCGGCCGTTCGCGAAATGCTGGGTCATCCGGATACGGTTATGGCGCTTGCAGATGGCGGCGCGCATTATGGCCTTATCTGCGATTCCAGCTTCCCGACATATTTCCTGCAACGCTGGGCACGCGATGCAGCCGAACATGAACGCATTGAACTGCCTAAAGCGATTGCCGAACTGACCTCGAAAACCGCCGCTACCGTCGGACTAACCGATCGCGGTTTGCTGGCACCGGGGATGAAGGCGGACATCAACGTGATCGATTTCGACAGGCTGCAATTGCGCGTACCTGAGATCGTTTACGACCTGCCCGCTGGCGGCAAGCGGATGCTGCAAAAAGTCGACGGCATAGTCGCAACGATCGTCAATGGCCGCATCACTTATCGCAACGGTGAACATACCGGCGAACTGCCCGGAAGGCTTGTCCGCCGCAGCGCAATGCAACTCGCCGCCTGATCCCGGCTTAGCGCCTTATTCCGCCAGCCAATCGCTGCCGCCTACTGGCAGTTGATTGGCTGGCAAACTTTGCTATGGCGCAGCCACAACAACACAGAATCCCCAAGGAAAGCAGCTTCGTCATGGCAAAAATTAAGGTGAAGAACCCCGTCGTCGAACTAGATGGCGACGAAATGACCCGGATCATCTGGGAATGGATCCGTGAACGCCTGATTTTGCCCTATCTCGACATTGACCTGAAATATTATGACCTCGGCGTCGAACATCGCGATGCGACCGACGACCGCGTGACCGTCGAGAGCGCGAATGCGATCCGCGAATATGGCGTTGGCGTGAAATGTGCGACCATCACCCCCGACGAAGCACGCGTCGAAGAATTCGGCCTGAAGAAGATGTGGAAGTCGCCCAACGGCACCATCCGCAACATTCTGGGCGGCGTTGTTTTCCGTGAACCGATTGTAATCGAAAACGTTCCCCGCCTGATCCCGGGATGGACCGACCCTATCGTTGTTGGCCGCCATGCCTTTGGCGACCAGTATAAGGCAACCGACGTTCGCATCCCCGGCCCCGGCAAGCTGCGCCTCGTTTGGGACGGTGAAAATGGCGAGAAGATCGACGAAGAAGTCTTCATGTTCCCGTCGTCGGGCGTTGCCATGGCGATGTACAATCTGGACGACTCGATCCGCGATTTTGCCCGTGCCTCGTTCAACTACGGCCTTGGCCGCAACTGGCCGGTCTACCTGTCGACCAAGAACACCATCCTCAAGGCCTATGACGGCCGTTTCAAGGATCTGTTCCAGGAAGTGTTCGAAACCGAAGGCTTCAAGGAAAAGTTCGACACCGCGGGCATCGTTTACGAACACCGCCTGATCGACGACATGGTCGCTTCGGCGCTGAAGTGGAGCGGCAAGTTCGTCTGGGCGTGCAAGAATTATGACGGCGACGTCCAGTCAGA
>JALREL010000144.1 GCA_023262005.1 Sphingorhabdus sp.
GCATGGCCTGAGGAGGTCGCGCACATGACGCTCAGCCTCGTTCTGCCGGCAGCCAGCTTCATTACTGGTGCAGTAATCCCGGTTGATGGCGGATTGATGGCGCGGAACGCCTGACGCTGTTTAGGGCGTTCCCGAGCCCGGGCTGAACATAGGGCCCAGGACGAAATCAATTTTGACATTGGCAGTGGCGACGACATCGCCCTCAGTGCCACTATTCGTTGAAATCCCCGATGCCGTTTCATCAATGCGCGTGATCCGGCGCACCACCATCGTCAACGCGGTGGCATAGGCGTCGGCCTGACGTTTGGCATCGTCGATGGCGCGCTGGCGCGCAAAGGTCATCAATGCCGTCCGGTCGGTGACATCATATTGTGCGGGCTGGATCGATCGCACCTCGCCGCCTTCCAGCGCGGAAATGATCTCTCCCATCCTCGACTGGTCATAAAGTTCGACATAAACCTGCCAGACCGAACGGACCTGACCGGCGGTCGGCGGGCTTTTGCTGTCGAGTTTCAGCTTGCGGATCTGGGTCGGGCCAACCCCGAGCGCGCCAAGGCTGCTGACCAGCAATTCGTAATTCTGCTGGTTCATCGCCTCTGCATCAGCGGCACTGGCGGCATCAGACACCATCTGCCCGCTCAGATAGGCGATATTGCCTCGTTGGGTGTAGCTACCCGAACCCGATATGTTGAGTACGACCTCTCCGAGCAGGAGCTGCGATTGGTAATTGACCGATTGGGCGGAAACGGCACCAGGAACCGAAAGTGCCAGTGCTAGGCAAACAATCGAATTTCGCATGATGCCATTTCCCCCCAAAGAATCTTACCAACCCTTCTTCTGGCCCTTATTCTGCTTTTTCAGCCAATCCATCAAGGGTTTGAAATATTCGATCATGGCCTTGCCCGACATTTCGCGGCTGCCAGTAAAGGCTTCGAGCGCATCGGGCCATGGCTTAGACGCACCCATTTCAAGCATGGCGTTCAGCTTCTGGCCGACTTCCTTGTTACCATAGAATGAGCAGCGATGCAGCGGCCCCTTCCACCCGGCAGCATCGCACGCAGCTTTGTAGAATTGGAACTGCAGGATGCGAGCCAGGAAATAGCGTGTGTAGGGCGTGTTGCCCGGAATGTGATATTTTGCGCCGGGGTCGAAGGCATCTGCAGGACGCTCGACGGGTGGAACGATACCCTGATATTGCTTTCGCAGATCGGTCCAGCCCTTGTTGTAATTTGCCGGGGTGATCGAACCGTCAAACACGCCCCAGCGCCATTTGTCGACCAGCAGGCCAAAGGGCAGGAAGGCAACCTTGTCCATCGCTTGGCGCAGCAACAGGCCAACATCCTTGTCAGCGCTCGGCACCTTGGATTTGTCGAGCAAACCAATCTGGACGAGATATTCAGGCGTAATCGAAAGCGCGATGGCATCGCCAATCGCTTCATGGAAGCCATCATTCGCGCCGTTCAAGTGCAGGTAGCTCTGCTTGTTATAGGCACGCTGGTAATAGTTGTGGCCAAGTTCATGGTGGATCGTGACAAAATCGTCCGTATTCACCTTGATGCACATCTTGATGCGCAGGTCATCGACGTTATCGATATTCCAAGCCGACGCATGGCAAACCACTTCGCGATCACGCGGCTTCAGGAATTGTGAGCGTTCGTAAAAGCTCTTCGGGAGCGGTTCAAATCCGAGTGACGAGAAAAAGCCCTCGCCAATCTTGACCATACCCATTTCGTCGACACCTTTGGCCTTGAGCAGTTCGCCAATGTCATAGCCGATATCGCCGGCACCCGCAGGAGCGACGATGTCATAGATGCCGCCCCATTCCTGTGCCCACATATTGCCGAGAAGGTCAGCACGGATGGGCCCGGTCTTGGGCTGGACGGCATCGCCATACTTTTCGTTGAGCTTGTTGCGCGTGTAAGTGTGGAGTTCGTCATAAAGCGGCTTTACTTCGAGCCATAATTTATCGGTCAACTTGGCGAAGTCGTCAGCAGGCATATCATAGCCCGAACGCCACATCGCACCGACATCCTTGAAGCCAAGTTCCTTGGCACCTTCGTTGGAAATTTCTACCAGGCGGGCATAATCCTTGCCCATGGGCTTGCCGACATTGTCGTGCCAGCTCGTCCACATTTCCTTGAGTTCTTCGGGATTGCGGCTGGTTCCCATCGCTGCTTCGATATCCGAACCATTGATGGCATTGCCGTTCAGCGTGCCCTTGCCCTTGCCGTAAGCCGACTGGAGCTTGGTGGCGATGGTGCTCAATTCCGCCGCTGCACCTTCTTTCGTTGGCGCAGGCAAGACGAGCCCGCCGCGCAGGATGTCCAGCTTGCGCTTGGTTTCTGCCGAAAGGCCTGCGACATTCTGAAACTTGGCCGCTTCGAGTGCATAAGCGACAGCTTTTTCGGTGCCGATCTCGCCATATTTGGCTGCGAGGGCATCGGTATCATCGGTGATATAGGTTGAATTGATCCACTGCACACGTCCGGCTTCGACGGTGAAATCGTACAGATCCTTTTCTGCCTTTGCGATAAACGCTTCAGCTTCGGAGACAGTGGGCGTCGCCTCTTGCGCCATGACCGGCGTGGATACCAGGGCAACGGCAAGAGCAACGGAGGATACGAACTTTCTCATTTGGAATGGCTCCCCAGATATAACTTTCTGAGGCCATCCCTGCGCCTGTGCGCAATAGAGGTCAAGCGCTGCGGCGTGCCATTCGTCGAAGCAGGAGCGCCGCTAGCAGACCGGCGAAAGTTACGAGGAAGGCAACGGTCTTCACGGGCCGGACTGTAGCGGCCAATCCTGCGAGCACATCGCTCCCTTCAAACCGCATCACCTGGATGAATTGCGAGGTGGTTTCCATATAATCGGTTACGCAAAACAGCGCAGCTGCGGCCATGATCGCGAGGCCAAACCTCGCAAGCCCGGGAGAGGTCGATGCACGTATCATCTTTCCACCCTGCCAAGCACCCCAGCTGTATATACCTATGAAAAGCAGGTCGATGGCCATGCTAAGGCGCGCGAGCCAGAGCACTCCATACGCCTGCCAAGCAGCCTGGATTTCATTCACCCTTGCCGCAGTAGCGGCAGCCTGATGGTCCGAAATTCCCATCGGTGCAGCGCCATTTGAAATTGACGGATTGAGCGCAATCATCAACGCAAACAGCATTAACCCCGATAGCCAGAAACGCCAGAACGCCTTTTCCTGTGGAGTCTCCCCGCTCATAACCCCTCCTGCAGATAGGCCCGAAATGCTTGCCCCAATTCTGGCTTGATAACCGCACTCATGTGGTTACCCGGCACAGCGATCAGCCTTCCTTGAGGTAACAGATCGGCCAGATCGCGTGCCGAGCCGTTATCATTATCTTCTTCGCCGCAAATCACACCAATGGGCAGATCGAACGTCTTGAGTGTTTCTGCAGGCGTATCAACGAATGTATCCAATATGTTGAGCAGCGCAACCGGATCACCACCGGTGGTCTTTAGGAATGCTTCCGCCATGAAAGCAGGCGAGCCGCGTTCATGCTTGCCCAAATTTTCGAGCACATTCCGGAAATGGCCAGCTCTTTTGCCGGTGTTGGACAGGCCTTCAAGCCCCATGCCCGAAATGACAACCCGGCGCGGGCGACACCCTTTGGCGAGCATACGGGCAACCGTTCGCCCTCCGAGTGAATAGCCGCCCAGATCAAAGTCGTTGAGCCCCAGATGGTCGATCAATGCGAACTGGTCTTCGGCAAGGATATCCTTCGGATAGTGGGCAGGATCATGCGGTTTGCCGCTCAGGCCATGAGCCCGCAAATCGGGCATGATTACGCGAAAGCCAGCTTCAGCGAGAAGTTCAGCATGGCCATATTTAATCCAGTTGGTGTCAGCCTCGCTGAAATAGCCGTGCAAGAGGATGAGCGGACGCCCCTCCCCCAACTCGCGATAGGCAATGCGAATGCCGTCAGACGCGTCGAAAAACTCAGTGATCATTTTGGCCTCGCGCTACTTTCTTATTCGGTTGGCGGTTTAATCCGCCGCTCGATGAACGCAAGAGCATTGCCTATAATAAGCATTGCTATTATATACCATGCTATGAGTGAGGATCTCGGATTCCTGATTGGTGATACCGCCCGCCTGATGCGACGCGCTTTTGATGAACGTGTTCGCAACAAGGGCATCACACGCCCCCAATGGCGTGTATTGGGGCTGCTTAACCGCTTTGGCGGCAGCACACAGGTTACTCTGGCAGAAATGATGGATGTCGAGCCGATAGCACTCGGCCGGATGATTGATCGCATGCAGGATGCCGGACTGGTTGAACGTAGAGCAGACCCTAACGACCGGCGTGCTTGGCGGATTCATCTTACACCTACCGGCAAGTCCCGACTTGATGACCTGAAACCGCTTGCGACCGAATTGTTCGCAGATGCTGTTTCAGGCCTTACCGACAAACAACAAGCTGACCTGGAAGCCATGCTGGATATCATAAGATTAAACCTTACCCGCAAGTCGCCGGAGTCGGCAAATGGCTGAAGCGGATGCGCAGATGAAGCCGGCAGCACAGCAAGACACTGGATCGATCAAGCACCAGCGCAAATGGTTGCGACTTCTGGTCATGATATCGGTACCCTTGGCGTTGGCGATTAGTGGCATCGTCTATTACGTCGCCAACGATCATTATGTTTCGACCGACAATGCCTATGTCCAACAGGACAAGGTATCGGTCGCGGCTGAAATTGGCGGTCGGATCGTTGAAGTCGCGGTGAAGGAAAACCAGCATGTAAAGGCCGGCGACCTGTTGTTCAGGATTGATCCCGATCCATTCAAAATCGCGATAGCGCAGGCGGAGGCATCAATCGCGGCCGCGCAGGTCAAGGTCACAACGCTTGAAACCGATTTGGGCAATAGCGGTGTAGATATCGATGCTGCCCGTGACGATGTCGCGTTCTTTACTGAAGAATATAAGCGTCAGTCAGCATTGATGCAGAGCGGTTTCACGACCAAAGCGCGGCTACAGGCTGCGGAGCATGCCTTGTCCACCGCACGCAGCAAACTTGCGCGCGCTGAAGCCGACGCAAAGATGGCGCGCGCTGCCTTGGCAACCGGTGCTGCAGCTCCCGGCGTCAATCCCGGTGTTCTCGCCGGTCAGGTGCAGCGTGACAAGGCCCTGCTCGATCTATCCAAAACCGAAGTGCGGGCACCCGCCAATGGCATAGTCAGCCAGGCAGACCGCCTGCAATATGGGCAGATGATGGTTCAGGGGTTGCCTGCGCTCACGATCGTTACCGATGGCAAGGGATGGGTTGAGGCCAATTTCAAGGAAACCGATCTTGCCAAGATGCGCGTTGGCCAGCCTGCTGAAATCAGCTTTGATGCCTATCCGGGTTTGAAAGTAAAAGGCCGGGTTGCCAGCATCGGTGCAGGAACCGGATCGGAGTTCTCGGTACTTCCAGCCCAAAATGCCAGTGGCAATTGGGTGAAGGTCACACAACGTGTTCCGGTGCGGATTGAAATCACGGAGAAACCCAAGCGCCAGATGATCGCCGGGTTGTCGGCCTATGTCCGCATCGACACCAGCAAATAATTACACGCCTGGAAAGGCAGCCCTACCGGTTGAACATAAGGGGTTGCTTACACTGGCGGTGATGGGCGCGTCGATAATCCAGATACTGGATTCGACCATCGCCAATGTCGCCATCCCGCATATGCAGACCAGCCTTGGCGCAACGATCGATAGCGTCACCTGGGTCCTAACCAGCTATATTCTTGCCAGTGCGGTGGCGATGCCAGCGGCAGGATGGCTTTCTGACAGGGTCGGATCGCGCAACCTCTTCCTCGCGGCAGTCGCCGGCTTCATCGTGGCATCGATGCTTTGCGGGGTTGCGACCAGCCTTACGCAAATGGTGCTTTTCCGTATCCTCCAAGGCATCTGTGCCGCCTTTATCGGGCCACTGTCACAAACCATCTTGCTGGACATAAACCCCCCTGAAAAAGCTCCCCGAGCGATGCAGGTTTGGGGAATGGGGATCATGATCGCACCCATTTACGGCCCAATGATTGGCGGTTGGCTGACCGAAAGTTACAACTGGCGCTGGGTTTTCTATATCAATTTGCCGATTGGAATTCCGACATTGTTGCTGCTGTGGTGGCTTTTGCCATCGCGCCAGATTACCGATCGAAAGCTGGATATATTCGGCTTTGCCATGCTCGCGCTGGGCCTCGCATCGTTGCAATTGATGCTCGATCGCGGCCAGCATGAGGACTGGTTCGAAAGCTGGGAAATTATTATCGAACTGGGCGTGGCCATTGCTGCCTTCTGGATGTTTGCGATCCACAGCATGACGACAAAAAAACCTCTGTTCGATCCGAACATGATTACCAACGGCAATTTCCTGACGGCATTGATGTTTGGCTCGCTCATCGGCCTGATGATGTATGGAATTTTTGCGCTGCTGCCGCCGATGCTTCAAAACATTTATGGTTACACCGTATTTGATACCGGCGCATTGCTCGCCCCTCGCGGCATTGGCATCTTGATCGGCATGATTACCGCCGGTCGATTAGTTACATTCCTCGATATCCGCTGGATCATCTTCTCAGGCTTTTCGCTGGTGGCCTTTTCTATGTGGCTGATGACTGGCTGGGCAATGGAAATGGGTGCTTGGCACTTCATCACTGTGGGCCTGATCCAGGGATTTGGCATGGGGGTCACCTTCATGCCGACCAACGTCATAGCCTTCTCTACGCTTCCGCTTTCGGTACGAACCGATGCGTCGAGCCTGCTCTATCTTGCACGCAGCCTTGGCGGCAGCTTGGGGATTTCGATCAGCGTCACGATGCTGACACGTAACATGCAGGTGAGCCATGAAGAACTAGGCGGACGCATCACTTCATCCAGTTTCGAAGTCATGGATCCGTCCATGGCCGACCGTTTTGGCGTAGTCGGCGACGCAGTGATGCGCGTGCTCGATATGGAGGTTAACCGTCAGGCCGCGATGATCGCCTATCTCAGCGACTTCCAGTTGCTGTTCTATATGGTATTGGCGTTCCTGCCGTTGGTGCTTTTGATTAAGCCGGTCAAACCTGAAGTTGGGCCGCCGCAGCAATTGCCCGATTAAGCGGAGCGCCTTTCCAGACCCTTTTGTTGCATGCGCCAGTGCACCATTTCGATCCGGTCTTGGCCGAAAAACGGTTCTCCTTCGAACACCAAGGTAGGCACACCCCAATGGCCGCCTGCCTCAAGCGCGGCCTGATTGGCGTGAATTTCCGCATCCAAGCCTTCCGCATCCGAAATGGCTTCTGCATCCAATTCAGCCAGATCAAGCCCGGCACGTTCGGCAGCCTTGGCGAGATGCTCGCCTTCGTGCCAGTTTTCCGCACCACCCCATATGAGGGCTGCCGCTTCATGTGCAAACGCCAGCCCTTTGCCGCGCCTCGCAGCGGCCTGACCCAAACGGGTCATGCGATAGATATAGGGTTGATCCTCGGCGATCTGCCGGGTCATCACATTTTGGACAATCGGATCTGGCCGTGGCGGTCCAAACGGGATCCCGTGGAACTGGGCGACACGGAACATGTCCGTAAAAGTATAGCGAAGCCAATTGGGATGGTTGCGCTCAAAGAAGTCGGGCTCACGGACCGCGAGCGGATAAACGGGACGCAATGCAATATCGACATCCCATTCCTCCATCATCGACCGATAGCGGCCAATGGCGAGGTAGCTATAGGGAGAGCGAAACGAGAAAAAGAGGTCGGCAGAAAGTGTCATGCCGACCTCCTGAACTGGATTCAGCCTTTCTTCAAGTGCCTGCGTCCGAGAAGCTCTGCAATCTGCACTGCGTTGAGCGCAGCGCCCTTGCGGAGGTTATCCGACACGCACCAAAGATTGAGGCCGTTATCGACGGTCGAGTCGTCGCGCACGCGGCTTACGAAAGTGGCGTAATCGCCAACGCATTCCACCGGGGTCACATAACCGCCATCCTCGCGCTTATCGACCAGCATGACGCCTGGTGCTTCGCGCAGGATGTTTTGCGCTTGTTCCGCAGACAACTCGTTTTCAAACTCGATGTTGATCGCTTCCGAATGGCCGACAAATACGGGTACGCGCACGCAAGTT
>JALREL010000221.1 GCA_023262005.1 Sphingorhabdus sp.
CTGACAGGTCTGCGGACGCCGCCGCCTCTTGTGCGGCCTTTCTGGCGGCTTCGGCAAGCGCTTCGGCTTCGGCCCGCGCCTTGGCTGCGGCTTCGTCCTTCTGGCGCTGCAATTCCAGTTTCCACGGCGTCAATGCCTTGAGCGCGGTCTTCTTAGCCAGGTCGGCCTTTTCGGTCAGTGGTGTCCACTTGGCCCGCACCGCCTTTGCCGCTTCATCATGCGGGCGCTTTTCCTCTTTGCGCGCGGCCTCTGCGGCCTGCCATGCTTTGAGGCAATCATCGGCAAGCTGCTCGATCTGGTCGGCCTGTTCCTGTGTGGCGATAGGTTCCCCGGTCAGAGCGCTTTCGGCCAACTCGAACAGGTCGAGAATTTCCGCAGAGATTGCCTCGAACGGATCGAGGGGAGGATTGTTGTGGCCAATCGGCGCGGGCTTGCTCATGCCGCTTCCTCCAGCAATCCCAGTCCGGATAATCCGCCTGACTTAGCCCATTCGGCAAAGCGTTCTGGGCTTCCGTAGCACCCTTGGGGCGCGAAGCTGTAAAAGTAGATTGCATAGTTCTTGAGCGCATTGGCATTCACTTCATCCGCGCGACCAAGCGCCTCGAACAAATCATTGCACAAAACCGCCGTCAGAAATGAGCCGGGAGGAATGGCGCGCTCGATCCATAAGCGCACCGACGCCTGCATATGGAATGGCAGGGTGTTTAGTTTTTCCAGATACTGTGTCATGCCGCTTTCCTCGTGTTTTGGGCGATCTTGTCGTGCGCCGCCTGAACCGCGTGCTTAAACATTTCGGGCGTCATTTCCTTGATGCTCGCGATCCGGTAAAAGTCGCAGATCGCCTTTGTGTCAGCCTTCGCTGTCTCGATCAGCGTGGAGAGTTGGGCGAATTGCGCATCGGTCAATCCGGTGATAGGCTTGGGGTCTGCGGGAGGGTGCGCATTATCCTGCTCAACGGGTGCACCGTTCCCTCCCGCAAATTCTTCGCCGTCTTCACTGTGAAGATCGCCCTTGTGCCAAAGATCGAGCGCGGCACCGAAGCGCATCGCGGCATTGCGCAGAGCGTCGCCGATGATTTCCTTGACCGCATCGCCGCCGGACTTGCCATCCGCAGAGCCGTAGCCCAAGCGGGTCACGCCGCAGACGGTCAGTTTGATCCACAAGCCATTTGTGCGGTCGAACGCGGGCAGACCATCCGGCGTGAAGGCAAGCGGCTCCCATGACCATTCGATATCGGTATCAAGCAGGCGATCAGTCAGCGCCGCGTGGCCGACATAATCTAGATGCACGGCGTTCTTGTGATGCCAGCCGCCGCAGATCTTGCAGTTAACCAGCACGCTGCTATTGTTCTTGCGCTCGTCGATCTGCTTGCGCGTTTCCTTCGGCAGCTTCGATATCTGGCTACCGGTGAAGGGCTTGCGCAGGTTGGCTAGCCCGGATTCATCCTTTGGCTTCGCGCTCATAACGTCACCTCAATTGGGCCTGACAACCAGGCATAGAGAAAGATTGCGAACACCAGCCCGCCAACGATCAAGCCAGCAACACGCATCATGAAAGACACGTCATCGTCGATGCAGTCAGGCCCGCGCGTCTGTGGAAGCTGTGCCTGATAGGACGCGTTCAGTTCGCGCATTCCTTCGTCGTATTCGCGGATATGACGGGCGCGACGGTCTCGCTGATGATCGAAGCGGTTCGTGCGGATTAGTTCACCCATTGTGGTCATTCCTTTCGTGAAGCATCTTGAGCGGCCAGACAGGCTCGTTCGTTTCGGGATCGCGGCGCGTGTGGATGAAGTCACGATAACTGCGGCGCTGGACGCTCTCCGCCTCTACGCTTTTCAGGCAGGCGGCTTGGGTGCGGGTTGAAGAGCGGGTCATTGGCGATCCTCCCGAAGCCTTTCGTATCGATAGTCTGCGGCATCATCGGCACGGGCGTTCATTTCGTCCTGAGCCTCGCAAAGCAGCCAATCCAAAACGCCTTCTTCCTCGGCGTCTGTCAGTTCGAACATGTCATTGACCTGATCGCATTCGATGCGGTCAATCTCGACAAAGGCATATTCTTCCGGCTCGCCACCAGACGCATAGGAAGGCCCGCGCGCTGGCACATACGGATGATAGGTGTAGTGAATCTCCAGTTCGTAGCTGACTGGCTCGCGCTCTAGGGTGTAGAGGCTGCAAAGTTTGACGCTCACTTCATCTCTCCCTGATCTGTCGTTGTGCGGGTTGAAGAGCGGGTCATTTGCCGACCCCCAGCATTTCAAAACG
The DNA here is from genome assembly GCA_023262005.1 of Sphingorhabdus sp. GTDB lineage: Bacteria > Pseudomonadota > Alphaproteobacteria > Sphingomonadales > Sphingomonadaceae > Sphingorhabdus_B > Sphingorhabdus_B buctiana. The sequence goes on from JALREL010000221.1 coordinate 2,265, forward strand.
CTCTTTCGGGCAATACCAGCGATCCTTGAACGGGTGCCCGATAGCCTCAATAGTTCCAAAAGGCGCGTCTCGCCGAACGCGAACCACCTTACCCTTAAGGTCCGAAAAACGTTCAACATCGGCAACCGCCATCACGCCGCCGATAAAGTCGGCAGCAAGGTTGGCTTGTGTCTTGTGCAAGGCAACCTTGGCGGTTTCGTCGAATGGATTCCCGCCCAGAGCATAGCCGCCGAATCCTTGTCCAGAACCTGAAAATTCGAGATAAATCCAACAGTCCAGAATAAAGCCCCGGCTGAATATGATGTCTGCGCTCGTGATGCGTCCATTTTCGATCAGTTCATCACTCACTTCATCTCTCCCTGATCTGTGGCGCGGGCGATGAGGGTGCGAATGTCAGCCTCAACAGCACGAGCGCGAAGGTAGATATTGCCAGCCGAAACGCTCATGTCCGGCTCGGTCAGTTCGTTGAGGATTGCTGCAGCGCTTTCGGCGGCATCCAAAAGGCATGGAGCGATGGCGATCAGTTTGGCGTCCGCGTCGCTTGACGTTGTGCAAACCAGCCACCCTTCTGGCGCGCGAACCGCTGGAGGGCCTTCCTCGACATGCCATGGGACATATTTCCAAGGCCCCTTCGTGAACGCGCTCATGATGCAGCCTCATTTTCCGGAGTGATGCAATAATACTCCGCGAACTCGGCCAACGAATGTTCGCCGCACTTAACTTGATCGATATGATCTGCGACCTCGTTGAGCATGAAAGCATAGGCCGCCCGATCTCGCTTTGGGTCGATAGCTTCCGCTGACTGGCGAAGCAGATGGGCAAGATTGATTTTCATTCTGCAAGAGCCTTTTTGGCTTTGGCTTTGGCTATGGCTGCGCGGGCCTCTTGAACCCATATCGGCGCACGATTGCGATAACGCTGCTGCCTATCGGCCCAGTATTTCAGGGCCAGTTCCAACGCCTCCAGCAAATCAGGCGCGGCGCTGATCAGGCGGGCGTTTGCGCTATTCGTCATCGGGACAAATCCAGCGTAGCAAAGTGCGTTGCAGCATATCGCGTCTTGGCCATCCGTTATTTGCCAATACCGAATGCCGCCGCTACTTTGAATATGGCCTTCCTCAATTACCCACGGCCCCCGCGTATGCCCCGCGCTCATGACAGCACCGCCCACACGGCAACCGCCGCAATCAGGACCAGCGCGCAAAAACTGAAACGCGAACGGCGCGGGGCCTGCTCGTCGTGACTCCAGAATTCATATCCGTCCATCATCACATCACCTCGTCAAAAGCATGGCTCGCAGCCCTTGCCGCAGCCGAAGGAATGGGGTTGCCGTAAAGGTCTTCGGTCGGGACAAAGATCGCCTGCGCCTCGTTCCAGAGCGCATCGATTTCCGTCATGGCATAAGCCGCAAGCAGGAACTCGCGCATGTCAGCCGTGTCGTAATCCACGTTCCCGCGATTGGCTTCAAAGCGCAGATTGTTGATGGCGATCTGGAGCGCGTCCAGTTGGGCTAGGCGGGCGGCGGTCACTTGACCGGCTCCATAAAGCCATTGATTTTCGCCATCTTCTCAAGATGAGAAACGATTGACAGAGACTCGTCGCCTAGCTTCGTGCCACCGCGATTGGCTTTCCAATGATCCTTCGCCTGCTTAAAGGTGAAGTAGCGGCAACCAGCAATGATGCGCGGGCCGTTAGGCGTCGGGGCGACAAGGAACGTATAGCCATCGCTGCGAGTGGCGACGATGTTGACGCCATAGACCCGCGCATTGCCATAGACCCGCGCATTGCCATAGACCCGCGCATCGCCAGAGACCCACGCATTGCCATAGACCTGCGAAAGGTTAAACTCTTTCTCGATCCATCCACCAAGGTCTCCGGCCCGCACACCAAGCGATGCAATTGCCACCAGTGCCCGGATGCGGTGCAGAGTAGTGCCCAACCAGTCCTTGGTTTCGCCAGTGAACTCATATTTGAGATGGGGCGCGGCAACAGGTGCCACCTTCTTCGCGCGCTTCGGCTTGGCTGTCTGTGCTGGCATCGTATGTCCTAAGCTGGTTCGTTTCGATGACCTCTTATGCACAACGCGCATTAGGCTGTCAATGCACTTTCTGCATTTATTTTCGCTTGACGCCAAATGCGAAGCGTGCATATAAGTCCCGCATGAGACTTTCCGAATATCTTCACGAAAATGGGCTGACCGAAACTGGCTTTGCGGAAACGCTTGGCGTAGATCAGTCTACCATTCATCGCCTCGCCAAGAAAGAGCAGATACCAGGTCGCGAGCTTATGGTGCGAATCCATGAGGCTACCAAGGGTCAGGTGACTGCAAACGACTTTTTCGGCATCGCAGCATGATCACAGATTCCCTCGGCTTGGTCGCACTCGCCATGGGAGCCGGTGCGGGAACGAACCCCACTCTCGCCCGCACCGGCAACATTTACCCAATTCGCATCCGCACAAAATCCGCTTTCTCTAACCTCAAAACAAGGGGGCTTCGCGGCCATGACCAACAATGGGACGTTAAGAATATATATTAAGCATATGCGGCCAATTCGGTGGAGCGATCATGACCGCTACTTTGGTCCGTTCACCTATGCGCGGGAGCGTGGAAGCGGGCGCGGACTAACCATCATGCTAGGCTCGGGAGACGGTGACGACTATCCCGGTTGCCGGATCAGGTTTGGAGGTTTTGGGCATACACTCATTGTGGCGCTTCCACCAGTCCTGAAGCCGTGGCGCGAATGGAACGAGATTCGCACCGAACCGACGCGCGCCAAGATGATAGCAGAAGGCCGCAAGCCCGGCTACTGGGATACGCACGAGCGCGAATATGGTTTCACGTTTTTTGAGGGGTCAATCCATTTTCACTTTGGCCCGCAGACGCACGATAGCACAACCTGCAAGGTAAAGGTTTACTTCCTGCCTTGGCGCAGTTGGCGGCATGTCCGGCGCAGTCTCTACGATCTGGATGGGGAACATTTTGCCGATCTGCCACACCAGCGCGGCATGGCCAAACTTGGCACGAATGCTTGGCATAACTCATGGACGGTTCAAAATGCCATTGAGGAAGCCTGCCCGTCAGCAACATTCGATTTTGACGACTATGACGGCGAACGGATCAGCGCCACCACGCGGATTGAGGAACGCGAATGGCTGCTAGGTGAGGGAAAGTTCAAATGGCTTTCATTTTTCCGCCGCCCGAAGATCAGCCGTTCACTTGATATCCATTTTTCAAAGGAAACTGGCAGCCGCAAAGGCTCGTGGAAAGGTGGCACTATCGGTCACAGCATCGATATGCAGCCCGGCGAACTGCATGAGAGCGCCTTCCGCCGCTATTGCTCTCAGAACCAGATGACCTTTGTTGGTGCATCTACGGAAATACCAGCATGATCCGCCGCGCCCTTGATTGGCTGGGAAGCGCTCGCCGGATCAACATAGACATAAACGACGAGATAGCAACGCTCAAGTTCGACAACCTCTTGCTTCGCTATGCCAACAAGCATTTGCGCGGGGAACTCGCCGAAGCAAAGCCCCTGATCGCCTACGCCCTCAAGCGCAAGGCCAGCCTAGCCAAGCATGACAAGAAGAGGGTGGCGAAGTGATGGACGCCTATGCAAAATTCCTTGCGCAAAAGGCTATCGACGATCCGATGACGGGTCTGACCGATATTCCCGATCTACCCGATGCGCTTTTTCCTTTCCAGCATGACATTGTAACATGGGCGCTTCGCAGGGGCAGGGCAGCGCTATTTGCGGGCACAGGTCTGGGCAAGAGCCTTATGGAACTTTCATGGGCGCAGGCTGTCACGCATGCGACGGGAAAGGATATCCTGCACCTTGCCCCGCTCGCTGTCTCAAACCAGATGGCGCGCGAAGCTGACAAGTTCGGCATCGCGGCCAAGGTTGTCGCGACGCAATCCGATTGCGGTCCGGGCACGAACATCACGAATTATCAGAAGCTCGATCATTTCGATCTTTCACGTTTCGGCGGTGTCATTCTCGACGAAAGTAGCATCCTCAAATCCACAAGTGGGCATTACCGCACGGCCTTGATCGAGGCTTGCCAGTCAATCCCGTTTCGGCTCGCGGCGACAGCAACACCTGCTCCGAACGACTTCATGGAATTGGGCAATCATGCCGAGTTCCTTGGCGTAATGAAATACACCGACATGCTGGCGACGTTCTTCGTCCATGACGGCGGATCGACGCAGGATTGGCGATTGAAGGGCCATGCTGAAAACGAGTTCTGGCGCTGGATGGCCACATGGGCCGTCATGCTTCGCAAACCATCCGATCTTGGTTATGCCAATGACGGCTATGACTTGCCGCCGCTGATCTACCATCAACACACGGTTGGCGTGGAATATGCGCCGTCAATGGAGACGGGCTTTCTGTTTCCAATTCAGGCCGCGACACTTTCCGAACGCATCTCGGCGCGGCGCGATACTGTGGAACAACGAGTCGCGGAAGCGGCATCCGTTACGCCATCGGATCGCCCGTTCGTCTGGTGGTGCAACCTCAACAGCGAGAGCGCAGCAATCGCAAAGGCGGTTCCCGATGCAGTCGAATTAAGCGGCGCCGATGACGACAAGTCGAAAGAGCGCAAGATAATGGATTTTGTCGAGGGCCGCATTCGCGTCCTAGTCAGCAAGCCATCAATTTGCGGCTTCGGGATGAACTTTCAGCATTGCGCCGATACCGGCTTTGTCGGTCTCAACGATAGCTTCGAGCAATTCTATCAGGCCATCCGCAGGTTCTGGCGCTTTGGTCAAACCAAGTCCGTTAACTGCCACATTATCGCAGCGGAAACCGAGGGCGCGACCGTCTCGAACATTCGCCGAAAAGAGGCCGATGCCGATCGCATGGCGGCGGCAATGGTCATGCACATGGCCGACTTATCATCAAAACTCATTCGCGGGCAGGTGAGGGACGTTCCCACTTACAACCCGCAGCAACCCATAAAACTTCCCCCATTTCTGGAGATGGCAGCATGACGTTCAAATGTGTTGATCAGGCCCATGGCGACAACTTCGCAATCTACCAGGGAGACAGTTGCGAAATCATCCGCGAGATACCGGGCGACAGCATCCATTTCGGCATTCACTCGCCGCCGTTCGAGGGGCTTTACAAGTTCTCGAACTATGACCGCGACATATCGAACAATGAGGGCGATGGGTTCTGGGCGCACTATGCCTTTCTCATTCAGGAACTGTTGCGCGTCACCATGCCCGGAAGATTATGCAGCGTGCATTGCATGCAGCTTCCCACGTCAAAAATCCGCCACGGTCATATTGGGATGCGGGACTTTCGCGGCGAAATCATCCGGGCTTACGAGGATGCAGGATGGATATTTCATAGCGAGGTCTGCATCTGGAAAGACCCCGTAGTTGCGCAGCAACGGACGAAATCGCTCCGGCTCCTGCACAAGCAAATTGTCAAGGATAGCTGCATGTCGGGGCAGGGGCTGGCTGATTATGTCGTCACGTTCCGCAAACCCGGAGACAATCCAGAGCCAGTTGCAGGATGCTTCCGGCAGTATATCGGGGAAG